>NZ_CP160035.1:912857-1217142 GCF_040703125.1 Flavobacterium ovatum | reverse complement strand
GGCTAGCAAAACATCACCACCTGCATAGAAAAAGACGGCTCCCATAGGAGGGTTTGAAGTAGGAATGTATCCAAACACATTTGGAACCCAAGCCCAACATTTGAAATAAGTCCCAACCAACTCAATAAATATAACGCAAAACGCGATAAAACAATATAAATTCTGCCAACGTTTTCTTTTTAAAAGCCAAAAAAATAAGATCCCAGATAACAATGAAAAATAATCCTTAAGAAAGAGCCCAACACCTAAAAACAAAAAGGCAAAAAATAGGAGAAAGTACTTTCTTAAATGCAATTCTTTCTCAAAAGACCAAACTGTATTAGCATATACAAAGCCCGAAGCATAAACTATGGCGTGACCAAAAGGCACATACAAAGGAATCATTGGGGTGCGATACTCATACATACCAAGTAGTTTGCAAAAGATAAGCTCTCCTATATAAGAAAGCCCAACCATCACCAACATCAATTTTCGTAAATGAGTTTTGGAAGCCAAATAAAAACCTGCAAAATAGATCAGACCCAAAACATTGGTTATCTGCCTACCATCAAAATACTGATCCGCAAAAGAAACCGAATCTATTCCTAACGCCAAAATAGTAAAAAATGGAAAACACAACGCATAAACTAATTGTATTTTTGCATTAGAATATCTGCCTTCATTAACCAAAGCCGTTACTATTTTATTCATTAAATATAACTAATTGAATTATGCTTTTCTCCTCATTAGGTTTTCACCAAACACTCTTAAAACTTCTTTCTTAGCTGTTTCTACGTCCATTTTATCCAAAGTAGCAAATGCTTTCAAGGTATATTCTTCAATAGCATCTTGTGTCAATGCATCAGCTCCTGAACGAATAAAAATAGCTTTCACCTCTTCAATTTTCTCCGTACTATCTTCCAATTGACTGGCAAACAATTGCGAAAGTGCAACTTTATCCTCAGGATTGGCAAATGCCATTGCTTTGAGGTACAAATACGTTTTTTTATTTTCAATAATGTCACCACCTACTTGTTTACCAAAAGTTTCTGGATTCCCAAAAGCATCTAAATAATCATCTTGCAACTGAAAAGCCAAACCTAAATTGAGTCCAAATTCATAAATCAATTCGGCATTTACAGTAGTAGTTTCCGCAATAATAGCGCCCATTTTCATGGCAGCAGCTACTAAAACAGCAGTTTTATACTCAATCATTTTTAAGTATTGAGGAATCGTTACATCAGTACGTTCTTCAAAATCAACATCCCATTGTTGTCCTTCACAAACTTCTAGTGCTGTTTTGCTAAACAATTTCGCCAGATCTCTAAAAATGATCGGTTCGTATTTCTCAAAATATTGATAGGCAAGAATTAACATGGCATCACCAGAAAGTATTCCTGTATTAACATTCCATTTTTCATGAACCGTTTGGTTCCCTCTGCGCAAAGGTGCATCATCCATAATATCATCATGTACTAATGAGAAATTATGAAAAACCTCAACCGCCATTGCCGCTGGAAGTGCTTTATGGTAATTTGTATTAAAAACCTCAGCCGCCATTAAAGTTAAAACAGGTCGCATTCTTTTCCCTCCTAAACTTACTATATATTGTATAGGTTCGTAAAGATTTCTTGGTTCTTTATCAATAGATTGATTTTCTAAATAATTAATAAAAAACTCTTGATACTGTAAAATAGAATGCATAAAAATAATTTTCGGCTAATTTACAGTAATCCCACTGGATTACAAACCCACGATACTAATGAAATGTCAAAAAAAACAAAAAAAACACTGGAAACTATTTTGGTGTCTAAAGTTTCCTTCATACATTTGCACCAGAATTCACAACTTAAATCAGCTCGCAGTTAGTCATTTAATTAAAAAACATCTAGTATGCCAACAAAATGGACTATAGATTCAGAACAATCGGATGTGTTAATAAAAATAAAACATTCGATAATCGCTTATATCGCGGGAACTACTAATAAATTCAAAGGTAATGTAGACATCAAAGACGACATCATTGAAAATGCATGTATTGAATTTTCATTAGATGTGAATAATAAGGAAAACACACTGGAACAAATAGATACTTATTTAAAAATCAATGATTTCATTGAGACAGAAGCATATCCTATAATTAACTTCAAATCAACTTCCTTCCAGAAAGTTAATAAAAACATCAACTTCTTAAAAGGAAATCTGACTGTAAAAAACATCACAAAAGTAATTGAGTTAGACACTACATTTTTAGGATATAATTTCTATAACGGTGTCCGAAAAGCCTCTTTTGAAGTAAAAGGAATCATCAATAGAAATGATTTTGATTTAAAAACCAATTCCATTTTTCAAAAAGACGGAATCATGCTTGGACAAGATTTACATATTGAAGCAAATTTAGAATTTACAGCATAAACACAGAAATGATAATGAAGGAGAAAATAATAAAAAAAGCAAGTGAACTTTTCCTAAAACTAGGTTTTAAAAGCATTACCATGGACGATATCGCCTGTGAAATGTGCATTTCAAAAAAAACAATTTATAAATATTTTTGTAACAAAGAAGCACTTATCAAGGAAAGCACGGCTCATGTTCACAAAGAAGTGCATCAAATCATTGAATCCATTACAACCAAAAACGATAATGCCATCACAGAAAATTTTGAAATTAGAAAAATGTTCAGTGATATGTTTCAATCCAATGACACCTCACCTATTTATCAATTAAAAAAACATTATCCTGAAATATATGCCGAGGTATTATCTATTGAAATCAATGAATGTAGCAAATGTTTTAGACAAAATATTGAGAAAGGAATAGCTTCAGGACTGTATAGAGAAGATTTAGACATTGAGGATTACGTAAAGTTTTATTACACTTTGATATTCAGCATCAATGAAAATACGAGTTCTGAAAAAGAAGCAAAAAGATTAGAACTCAGAGCACTTGAATACCATACCCGTGCGATGGCAACAGCAAAAGGAATAACAGTACTTGAAAAACAATTAGAAAACCATACTTTATGATAAAGAAGAACATACTACTAACCTCTATTTTAATAATAGCATCCATTGCAAATGCACAGGAAACAGGGAAAACCTATTCCTATAGTTTAGAACAAGCGATCATTCACGCTTTGGAGCACAACTATTCTGTTATCAATTCTGGACGGGATATAGAAGTGGCAAGACAAAAAAAATGGGAAACTACCGCTGCCGGTTTACCACAAATAAATGGAACAGTTGACTACTCAAACAATTTCTCTCTTCAACAACAAGGGGTTACTGGTGGAGGGCCATTTGGAGGTGATGAAGGCACTATTTCAACCTTTGCTTTTGGGACCAAACATAATATGAATGCCGCAGCAACTTTAAGTCAGTTGTTATTTGACGGTTCCTATATTGTGGCTTTACAAGCTTCAAAAACTTACTTACAATACTACGAAAATGCTAAAATAAAAACAGACATCGAAGTAAAGGAAATGGTGATCAACGCCTACGGTAATGTCCTTTTGGCACAAGAAAGTATTGCTATCTTAAATAAAAACAAAAATACTTTAAGCAAAACTTTATCAGACACTAAAGAAACTTTCAAAAATGGTTTGATCGAAGAAGAAAATGTAGAACAACTACAAATCACTTTAGCATCTGTAAATAGTAATTTAAACAACACAACGCGATTACTTGATATTGCATACAAAATGCTAAAAATTACTTTAGGAATCGAAATTAACGACCAGCTTATTGTAACAGACAAACTTGAAAACCTTACAAGTACTAGTATGGGAGTTGCTTTAACTTTAGATCAGTTTAATAGTAATGACAACATTGATTATCAAATAGCAACCAATTTTCAAAAACAAAGAGAGTTAGAATACAAACTAGAAAGGAGTAAATCCTTGCCTACCCTAGCAGCGAATGTAAACTTTGGATACAACTCTTTTGCCAATGAATTCAATTTTTTCTCATCGAATCAAAAGTGGTTAAATTACTCCAATTTAGGAGTGCGATTATCTGTACCTATTTTCAGCAGTTTTGCCTTCCGTGCTAAAACACAACAAGCTAAAATCGCAGTTGAACAAGCTAAAACACAATTAAACGAAACGGACCAAAAACTAAAATTACAATATGCTAATGCTAAAAGCGAATTTGATTTTGGCGTAGAAGAATTGGCAACAGCCAAAAATAATTTGGCTCTAGCGGAAAGAATAGAGAAAAAGCAACAAATTAAATTCAAAGAAGGATTGTCTTCTAGTTTTGATTTCAGTGAAGCACAAAGACAGTTGTACACGACTCAACAAAATTACCTGCAATCAATGATCAATATTATCAACAAAAAAGCAAGCTTAGAAAAATTAAACAATAAATAAAAATCAGCAATAAAGACAGATATATCATGAAAAAAACTATTTTATTAACCGTGTTTTCAATCGTACTACTCTCATGTGGAGGCGACAAAAAGAACTCAACCGAAGCGATAATCGAATCTGGAAATCTAGAACAATTGCGATTAAAACGCACTGAAATTGTAAAATCAGCAGATGAACTTTCTAAAGAATTAAAAAAAATAGATGACGCTATTAGTCTAGTCGATGAAAATCATAAAGAAACACTGATCACTACTATTACGGCAAAGGACACAGTATTCCGACACTATCTTGAGCTACAAGCCGAAGTTCAAACCAAAGAGAACTTAATCGTTAATGCACAACTTGGCGGAATATTGGAACAACTTTCTGTTAAAGAAGGACAACGAGTTTCTAAAGGACAAACTTTAGGAAGAGTAGATGATGGTGGATTGACACAACAATTATCCCAATTAGAAATTCAAGCTACTTTAGCCAAAACTACGTTTGAAAGACAAAAAAATCTTTGGGATCAAAAAATCGGTTCTGAAATTCAGTTTTTGCAAGCTAAATCTACTTATGAAGGTCAAAACAAAGCAGTGCAACAATTAAAAAAACAAATTGCTAAAACTGTGATTCAAGCACCATTCTCTGGTGTAATTGACGAAATTATTTCAGAAAAAGGAACTGTTGTAGGACCTGGAACTCCAATTTTAAGAATCATCAATCTTGGCAATATGTACCTTGAAGCTGATGTTCCTGAAAAACACATTAACACGATTAAACGTGGAACCGAGGTAATTGTAAATTTTCCAATGTTAAATGAAACGATTAAAACCAATATTACATTGGTAAACAACAACATCAATCCAGCCAATCGTTCTTTCAAAGTTCAAGTTCAAGTACCTAATAAATCAGGATTAATCAAACCCAACTTATCTTCTAAATTGAATATAAATGATTATTCGAACAAGAGTGTTGTAACGGTTCCAATGAGCATTATCTCCGAAAATTCTGAAGGAGAACAATACCTTTATATTGTTGAGAAAAGCGGAGAGAAAAATCAAACTAGAGCTAAAAAAGTAATAATCAAAACTGGAAAATCACAAGGCGATTATATTGAAATCTTGGAAGGTATCAGTGATGGTGATTTGATTATCAAAGAAGGAGCAAGAAGCGTAAAAGACGGACAAGTTGTGTCTATAACAAAATAACAAAAACATGAACAAACCAATCAAGCATAAAGAATTTAAATTCTCTTCGTTGGCCGTTGACAATAAAATGACGGTCTATGTCATCATGGCTTTGTTCTTCATTTTGGGAATTTCGGCTTATTATGCCATGCCAAGAGAAGATTTTCCTGAGATTAAGGAAACCAAAATTTACATCAGTACGGTTTACCCAGGAAATACTGCTGAAGATATCGAACGATTGATTATAGACCCTTTAGAAGAGGACATCAAAAACGTCAGTAACGTTATTAAAGTAACTTCCACTTCTCAAGAAGATTATGGAATTATTACCGTTGAATTTGACGAGAAAATTGCAGTTGAAGACGCTAAACAAAAAGTAAAAGACAAAGTTGATGCTAAAAAATCAAACGAAGACTGGCCTACTTTTAATGGTGTAAAAGTAGAACCCAATGTATTTGATTTAAACCTTTCTGAGGAAATTCCAATCTTAAACATTAATCTTTCTGGAGATTATCCAATTGAGAAATTAAAAGAATTTGGTGAATATTTGAAAGATGAAATTGAAGGTCTTTCAGAAATTAAGCAAGTAGATATTCGTGGTGCTCAAGAAAAAGAAATTGAAATTGCTGTTGATATTTTCAAAATGTCGGCTTCAAGAGTAAGTTTTGATGATATAATCAATGCCGTTCGCAATGGAAATGTAACCATGTCAGCTGGAAATATTATTTCTAGTGGACAAAGAAGAACCATAAGTATTAAAGGGGAAATTGAAAAGCCTACTGATCTAGAAAATTTTGTTGTTAAAAATGAACAAGGCCCTGTTTACCTTAAAGATGTCGCTCAAATTAGCTTCAAAAATGTTGACAAAACTACTTATGCCCGTGAGTTTGGCAAAAGTGTTGTAATGCTTGATGTCAAAAAACGAGCAGGAAAAAACATGATTGAAGCGGCTGAAAAAATTAAAACGATTCTAGCCGATTCAAAAGAAAACTATTTACCACAAGACCTGAGCGTAACATTATCAAATGATTCCTCTTCAAAAACATTGAATCAAGTAGATGATTTGGTAAACAATATTATTTTCGGAATAATACTAGTTGTCGGAGTATTGATGTTCTTCCTTGGTTTCAGGAATGCCCTTTTCGTCGGTTTTGCGATTCCGATGTCGATGTTCTTATCGTTCATGATCTTGAACGCCTTGGGCTACACCATGAATACCATGATTCTATTTGGTCTGATCATGGGACTCGGAATGCTGGTAGACAACGGAATTGTAGTTGTCGAAAACGTCTATCGACTCATGGAAGATGAAGGCATGAACAAGGTCGACGCTGCCAAAGTAGGTATTGGAGAAATTGCCGTACCAATTATAGTTTCAACCCTAACAACAGTTGCTGCATTCGTGCCACTTGGTTTATGGCCAGGAGTTATGGGGCAGTTTATGATCTATTTCCCCATAACACTTTCGGTAGTTCTAGGTTCATCCTTATTTGTTGCTATCTTTTTCAACTCTGTGTTGGTATCCCAATTTATGGATATCAAAGACAAAGTATTAAGTAAAAAACAACTCATTCGCTTAACGATTATTTTAGGTGGATTTGGAACGCTGATTCTTATTTTTGGAGGTACCGTTCGTGGTTTAGGTTCCTTAATGATATTTACTGCTGGAATGTTCTGGTTGTACAAATATGTCATCAAAGGCCATACATTGAACTTTCAACAAAATACCTTGACTAAATTAGAAAACGGTTATGAGAGATGGTTAAAATTCTTTTTATCTGGTAAAACACCATATATCGTTGTGGTAGGAATGTTTTTTCTATTCTTTGCTGTCCTAATTACCTATTTTGGATGGAGTGTTGGAAGTGGACGTACGAAAGTAGAATTTTTCCCAGACAACAAACCAAAACAAATTATTATCTATATCGAATACCCACAAGGAACCGATATCGAAAAAACAAACCAACTAACCAAGGATATCGAAAAACGAGTCTATGCTGTTTTGGATTCTAAGGAATACATCAACGAAGCAGATGGTACTAACTATTTGTCAGAGTCTGCTGTATCTCAAGTTGGTGAGGGAGCGGGAAATCCGCAAACCGATGGTGGTTCTACAGCAGAGATGCCACACAAAGCAAAAATAAAGGTTTCGATGCGAGAATACAAATTTCGTAACGGTAGAGATTCAGAGCAAATGCGATTAAAAGTACAAGCAGCACTAAAAGACATCTATCCCGGTGTTTCTATTTCTGTCGAAAAAGATGCTGCTGGTCCTCCTGCTGGTTATCCGATAAACATCGAAATAAAAGGAAATGATTATACCGAACTGATTGTAACTGCCGAAAAGATGAAAGATTTCTTAAACGGTAGAAATATCCTTGGTATTGATGAATTAAAAGTAGATGTCAACAAAGGTAAACCTGCCATGAAAGTTATAGTTGACCGTCAAAAAGCAGGTGAAATGGGAGTGTCTGCTGGACAAGTTGGCAATCAATTAAGGCGATCTGTTTTTGGAGAAAAAGCAGGAGTTTACAAAGTTGACGGTGAAGATTACGACATTAATGTTCGTTTTAATGATGAAAACCGTTATAACCAAAGTACGCTTTTCAATCAAAACATCACTTTTAGAGATATGGCTTCAGGCCAAATCAAAGAGATTCCATTGTCAACAGTAGCCTCTCAAAAAAACAGTTCTTCTTTTAGTGCTATCAAACATAGAGACTTGAACCGTGTGGTAGTATTATACTCTGCTTTATCACCTGGATTTACAGATGCCGGAGCAGTTGTAACTCAAATTCAAGCGGAAATGGCTGATTTTGACGCACCAAAAACAGTGAAATTTGATTTTACAGGACAAATTGAGGAGCAAAACAAACAAATGTCTTTCTTAATGGGAGCCTTGTTTACTGGATTGGGGTTAATTATGTTAATCTTAGTATTCCAATTTAACTCGATTTCAAAACCAGCTATTATCATGGTAGCTGTATTTTTAAGTTTCATTGGAGTATTCTTAGGATTAATGGTAACCGGATGGCCTTTCGTTATTATGATGACTATGATGGGAATTATCTCCCTCGCAGGTATTGTGGTGAATAACGGGGTGGTACTGCTGGATTATACGGAATTATTATTAAGCCGTAAAAAAGAAGAATTGAACGTACCGCAAGATACCATCTTAGCTAAAGAATATATTTTTGAAGCTATCGTAACTGGAGGAAAAGCCAGATTGAGACCTGTATTATTGACAGCAATAACCACTGTCTTAGGTTTGATTCCACTAGCGATTGGATTTAATATTGATTTCTTCTCTCTGTTTAGCACATTTGACCCGAAGATTTATATTGGAGGTGATAACGTAATTTTCTGGGGACCATTAGCGTGGACAGTAATTTTTGGATTGGTATTCGCCACCTTCCTTACTTTAATTGTAGTTCCTGTTCTATATTACTTAGTCAATCTACTTAAACTTTGGAAAAATGCTAAAAAGAAAAAATAATTAACAACTAAGAGACATAAAAAAAACCATTCTTTCGAATGGTTTTTTTTATGTCTCTTATAAAATCAGTTTTAAAATAATATTTTAAATATTAATTATTTAATAAATTTTCAGTTTTCCAGTTTTTAACGGCTACAATTTTATTATCCAAAAAATCAACTTCATTTAACGCTTCTTCACTCCAAAGGAACCACTTCCCTACTTTCTGTCCATTATTATATTCAGCTATAGCGACTTTTTTGCCATTTACATCATATGAAACCCATTCTCCATGAAGCTTTCCTTCTTTAAAAGCTCCTTTTTGTTGAATTTGACCATTATCATAATAGTAAGTAGCTACAACAGTATTGTTTGTTGCTATTTCTAATTTTGGTTTTCCTTCATTAGCAAATAACATTCCTGAAATTAACATTGCTCCTAAAATGATATATTTTTTCATGGTGTAAAAGTTTTAATGGTTTGTTTATCAAATGTAAAAACATTATTTACATTAAAAAAACAATTTGGTAACAATTTAATAACATTGTTAAAAGCTTAACATTGGAATGTTTTTTTTCATAAAAAAAGGCTCTCGAAAATAATCCGAAAGCCTTACTCATTTAAATAGAATTCTCTAATCTATTAGTTATCATCAGCAATAGCCTCTCTTTTCCAGTTTTTCACAGAAGCAATTCTATTATTTGAATAATCAACTTCATTCAAAGAACTACGGTTCCAGTGAAACCACTTACCTACTTTTTTTCCTTGATCATAATTGGCAATTGCCGTTTTATTCCCTGTCTCATCATAGGAAATCCATTCACCTTGAAGTTTCCCGTTTTTAAAGAATCCTTCTTGCATAACTCCCCCATTATCATGATAATAAGTAGCTTTCACCATCTTATTTACGGCTTCCAACTTAGGTTGAATATTTTGAGAGAATAATATTCCCGAAACTAACATTAGTGTAATTATTATATATTTTTTCATTTTTATAAGTTTTAGTGGTTAATACTACAAAGATACAGTTAGATTTTACATTAAAAAAACAATTTAATAACAATTTGGTAACATTGGTAAAAACTTAACATTGGAAAAAGAACTGAAAATGAAAACCTGAACAAAAAATTAAAATTCTGAATCCATTCTTCATAATTAGTCCTAAATTTGCAGACGAGCCTAAAACGGCGAAATAATATAAAATTTTTGATATGTATAGAAGTCATAATTGCGGCGAACTGAACGCATCACACATAAATACGGAAGTAACCTTAGCAGGTTGGGTACAAAAATCTAGAGACAAAGGTTTTATGAACTGGGTTGATTTAAGAGACCGTTACGGTATCACTCAACTTATTTTTGACGAAGGTCGTACTGAAAAAACTGTTTTTGAATTAGCAAAAACCTTAGGTCGTGAATTTGTCATTCAAGTAAAAGGTACCGTAATTGAGCGTGAAGCTAAAAACAAAAACATTCCAACGGGTGAAATCGAAATTTTAGTTACAGAATTAAACATCCTTAATACAGCTTTAACTCCTCCCTTCACTATTGAAGATGAAACGGACGGTGGTGAAGACATCCGGATGAAATACAGATACTTAGATATTAGAAGAAACCCTGTGAAAAACAGTTTGTTATTCCGTCACAAAGTTTCTATGGAAGTGCGTAAGTACCTTTCTGATTTAGATTTCTGCGAAGTAGAAACGCCTTACTTAATCAAATCTACTCCTGAGGGAGCTAGAGATTTTGTAGTTCCTTCCCGTATGAACGAAGGACAGTTTTATGCATTGCCACAATCACCACAAACCTTCAAACAATTATTGATGATCGGTGGAATGGATAAATATTTCCAAATTGTGAAATGTTTTCGTGACGAAGACTTACGTGCAGACAGACAACCGGAATTCACGCAAATTGACTGCGAAATGGCATTTGTAGATCAAGAAGATATTTTGAATATTTTTGAAGGCCTAACACGTCACTTACTAAAAGAAATAAAAGGTGTTGAAGTAGATAAATTCCCTCGTATGACGTATGAGCACGCGATGAAAACCTACGGTAACGACAAACCAGACATTCGTTTCGGAATGGAGTTTGGGGAATTGAACGAATTTGCGCAACACAAAGAATTCCCAGTTTTCAACGCTGCTGAATTAGTAGTAGGAATTGCAGTTCCAGGAGCAGGAAGCTATACAAGAAAAGAAATCGATGCTTTAATTGACTGGGTTAAACGTCCTCAAGTGGGTGCATCTGGAATGGTGTATGCAAAATGCAACGAAGACGGAACGTACAAATCATCCGTGGATAAATTTTACGACCAAGCCGATTTAGCCAATTGGGCAAAAATAACTGGTGCAGTAGCAGGAGACATGATATTTGTATTGTCTGGACCAGCAAACAAAACTAGAACACAACTTTCTGCACTAAGAATGGAATTAGCAACTCGCTTAGGATTAAGAAAACCAGAGGAATTCGCACCTTTATGGGTAGTTGATTTCCCTTTATTAGAATTTGACGAAGAAAGTGGTCGTTATCATGCCATGCACCACCCATTTACTTCACCAAAGCCAGAAGACATGCATTTGCTGGAAACTGACCCAGGAACAGTGCGTGCCAATGCTTATGATATGGTATTGAACGGAAATGAAATTGGAGGTGGTTCAATACGTATTCACGATAAAGAAACACAACAATTAATGTTTAAATATTTAGGTTTCACCGAAGAAGAAGCTAAAGCACAATTTGGCTTCCTAATGGATGCATTCCAATTTGGAGCACCACCACACGGAGGTTTGGCATTTGGTTTGGATCGTCTGGTTGCTATTTTAGGTGGACAAGAAACTATCAGAGATTTTATTGCTTTCCCAAAAAATAATTCAGGAAGAGACGTTATGATTGATGCTCCATCAGCAATTGATAGTTCACAATTAAACGAGTTACATATTAATTTAAATGTAAAAAAATAAGCGAAAACGCTGAAAATCAATTATTTTTACAAAAAAACAAACAAATTTAGTATTCGTATTATATTAAATATTACATTTGCCTCATTATAAATTATTATTACTATTACAATGCGTACAGGTACAGTTAAATTTTTCAATGAGTCTAAAGGTTACGGATTCATTACAGACGAAGAAACAGGAAAAGACATTTTCGTTCACGCTTCAGGAATCAACGCGGAAGAATTACGCGAAGGTGACAGAGTAAGTTACGAAGAAGAAGAAGGAAGAAAAGGAAAGGTTGCAGCTCAAGTAGCAGTTATCTAAGAATAAAAATTAGTTTTTATTACCAAAGAATGTTTAAAGACGTTCCAACATATGTTGGAACGTCTTTTTTTTTACAATAAAAGTAAAATAACCGCTGTTTTATTACAATATCACATTATTTAGATTGTAAATATTTAAGAAAATATTATAACTTATTATTAAAATTATGTTGTGATTTACTTGTTCGAATTATATCTTTGTAGCTACGTAACAATATTATAACAAAAAACATGCTAACTGACCAATTAAATTACATTCCAATATTGATGCAATGCCTACTAGCAGTAGGGTTTGTAGTTGGAACCATAATTGTTTCTGGAAAATTAGGACCAAAGAGAAGGTCTGAAATAAAAGACAGAAATTTTGAGTGCGGAATAGAATCCGTAGGAAATGCCCGTATTCCGTTTTCAGTAAAGTATTTCTTGGTAGCCATTTTGTTTGTATTATTTGATGTAGAGGTAATTTTTCTATATCCATGGGCGATTAATTTTAAGGAATTAGGAATCGAAGGACTGATTAAAATGGTAATTTTTATGCTTTTACTCTTGGTAGGTTTTTTCTACATCATCAAGAAAAAAGCATTAGACTGGGAATAACCCCAACCCCAAAGGGGAAATAAATTTTTACAATTATTCTAAATTTTTTAGATAAAATATAAAGTTAAGAATTCACAACTCATAACTCATAACTTTTACAAAATGAGCGATTCTAATACAAAGATGGTTGCGCCACCAGAAGGCGTTGTTGGAGAAGGTTTTTTCGCTACTAAATTGAATGATGTGGTAGGACTAGCAAGAGCAAACTCTCTTTGGCCTTTACCCTTCGCAACTTCTTGTTGTGGAATTGAATTTATGGCAACGATGGCCTCTCACTATGATTTAGCACGATTTGGCTCTGAACGCGTGAGTTTTTCTCCTCGTCAAGCAGATATGTTGATGGTAATGGGAACTATTTCTAAAAAAATGGGACCTATTCTACGTCAAGTATATGAGCAAATGGCAGAACCTCGTTGGGTAATTGCTGTTGGCGCTTGCGCTTCATCAGGTGGGATTTTTGACACTTACTCAGTTTTACAAGGTATTGACAAAGTAATTCCAGTGGACGTTTATGTACCAGGATGTCCACCAAGACCAGAACAAATTGTTGATGGAGTAATGAAATTACAAGAATTAGTAAGATCAGAATCTGTGAGACGTAGAAGTTCACCGGAATACCAAGAATTATTAGCTTCATACAATATCAAATAAAAATGGCATTAGAAACAGCTCAAATTCAAGATAAAATATCAGCTACTTTTAGCGATATTCTTTTTATTTTCAAACAAGAAAGAGACATATTATCCGTAGAAGTTCCTGCAGATAAAATAAGTGCCATTATACTTTTCTTAAAAAATGATCCCGAATTACGTTTTAACTTCTTAACGGATTTATGCGGTGTGCATTATCCAGAAAACGAAGCAGACAGACAAATGGTAATCGTGTATCATATGCATAACTGGTATGAGAATACTAGAATCAGAATCAAAGCCTTCATCAACGGACAAACTCCAGAAATAAAAACAATAAGCACTATCTTCCCTTCCGCAAACTGGATGGAAAGGGAAACTTATGATTTTTACGGTGTAAACTTTGTTGGGCATCCACAATTAAAGAGAATCTTAAACATGGATGAAATGGTTTCCTTTCCGATGCGAAAAGAATTCCCATTAGAAGATGGCGGACGTACAGATAAGGACGATCGTTTCTTTGGAAGAACCGCTAGCAATAGCTAGAAAATACAAAAAATATAATTTTTCACATACTATAAATGTCAGAACTATTATTACCACCAGAGCATCGCTATGCTAAAATAATGAAAGAGAAACTAAATGAAGACGGAAGCGAGCTTTCGATTCTGAATTTAGGACCTACACACCCTGCTACACACGGTATTTTCCAAAATATCTTGTTGATGGATGGTGAACGTATTTTAGAAGCAGAGCCAACCATTGGATACATTCACCGTGCATTTGAAAAAATCGCTGAGAATCGTCCTTTCTACCAAATCACTCCACTTACAGACCGAATGAACTATTGCTCCTCTCCTATCAACAATATGGGATGGTGGATGACCTTAGAAAAACTATTAGATATTGATGTTCCTAAACGTGCGCAATACTTACGTGTTATCGTAATGGAATTGGCTAGAATCACAGACCACATTATTTGCAACTCTATCTTAGGTGTGGATACTGGTGCTTATACTGGTTTCTTATATGTTTTTCAATTTAGAGAAAAAGTATACGAAATCTACGAAGAGATTTGTGGCGCTCGTTTGACTACAAATATGGGTCGAATAGGTGGTTTCGAAAGAGACTGGACACCAAAAGCATTCGAATTATTAAACACTTTTCTTGAAGAGTTTCCTCCAGCTTGGAAAGAATTCGAAAACCTATTCGAAAGAAATAGAATTTTTATTGATAGAACTGTAAATGTAGGACCAATCACTGCCGAAAAAGCAATGGCTTACGGATTTACAGGGCCAAACTTACGTGCTGCAGGTGTAGATTACGACGTACGTGTTGCACAACCTTATAGTTCTTATGAAGATTTCGAATTTGATATTCCAGTAGGGCAATCAGGTGATACTTACGACCGTTTTTGCGTTCGTAATGCCGAAGTTTGGGAAAGTTTGAGCATCATTCGTCAAGCGTTGGCAAAAATGCCAGCAGGAAATGAATACCATGCCGAAGTTCCTGATTATTACCTTCCTCCAAAAGAAGATGTTTACAATAATATGGAATCTTTGATTTACCATTTCAAGATTGTAATGGGTGAAGTTCCTATTCCAGTTGCCGAAATTTATCATCCTGTTGAAGGGGGTAACGGTGAACTAGGATTCTACTTGGTAACAGACGGAAGCCGTACTCCTTATAGATTACACTTCAGAAGGCCTTGCTTTATTTACTACCAAGCGTATCCAGATATGATTAAAGGAGCAATGTTATCCGATGCGATTGTAATCTTGTCGAGTTTGAATGTAATTGCAGGAGAATTAGACGCATAAAAAAATTTCAGATTGCAGATTAACGATTTTTGATCGCAGATTTAAAAGAAAATGGAAAAAACACATTACAAACAAGAAATAAACATGACTCCTGAGTTAATGGCACGCATAGAAGAATTATGCAGTCATTACCCAGCAGACAAACGTAAATCAGCTTTACTACCGGTTTTACATGACGTTCAAGACGCTCATGACAACTGGTTGAGTATTGAATTACAAGATAAAGTAGCCGATATTTTACAAATCCTACCAATCGAAGTTTACGAAGTGGTAACATTTTACACGATGTACAACCGCAGACCTATTGGAAAATACATGTTTGAATTCTGTCAAACGTCTTCTTGTTGCTTAAGAGGAACAGAAGATTTAATGGATTATACTTGTGAAAAATTGGGTGTAAAGATAGGTGAACCAACTGCAGACGGACTTTTTGAAGTTCGCGGTGTAGAATGTTTGGGTGCTTGCGGTTATGCTCCAATGATGCAACTAGGTGATTTTTATAAAGAAAATCTAACCAAAGACAAAATCGATCAAATTATTGATGATTGTAGAGATAATAAAATAATATTACACGATAAATAAGATGTCAAAAAAAATATTATTAGACCAAATAAACGTTCCAGGAATCAGAACTTACGAAGTCTATCGCAAAGAAGGTGGTTACGCCTCTGTTGAGAAAGCTATAAAAGCGATGACTCCGGACGAAGTAGTTGAAGAAGTAAAAAAATCAGGACTTCGTGGTCGTGGTGGTGCGGGTTTCCCTGCTGGAATGAAATGGAGTTTTATTGACAAAAAATCAGGAAAACCAAGACATCTAGTTTGTAATGCCGACGAATCTGAGCCAGGAACTTTCAAAGACCGTTATTTGATGGAGTTTCTCCCTCATTTATTGATCGAAGGAATGATTACTTCTAGTTTTGCTTTGGGAGCCAACCTATCATATATCTACATTCGTGGAGAATACATGTGGGTTTACAAAATATTAGAAAGAGCCATTGCCGAAGCGAAAGCAGCAGGATGGCTAGGAAAAAATATATTAGGGTCTGGTTACGACTTAGAACTTCATGTTCATTGTGGTGCTGGAGCTTATATCTGCGGTGAAGAAACAGCTTTGATCGAATCTTTGGAAGGAAAAAGAGGAAATCCACGTATCAAACCACCTTTCCCGGCAGTATCGGGATTGTGGGCAAACCCAACAGTTGTAAACAATGTAGAAACAATTGCATCTGTGCCTTGGATTGTAAACAATTCGGGGGATGATTATGCAAAAATTGGAGTGGGTCGTTCTACTGGGACTAAATTAATTTCGGCTTCGGGACATGTAAAAAATCCTGGTGTATACGAAATCGAATTGGGTCTTACTGTAGACGAGTTCATGAACTCAGACGAATATTTAGGCGGAATGTATTCTGACCGACCATTAAAAGCGTTGATTCCTGGTGGGTCATCGGTGCCCATTTTACCAGCTGATTTGATTTATAAAACTACAAATGGTGAAGACCGTTTGATGACTTATGAATCCTTAAGTGATGGTGGATTTGCAACAGGATCTATGTTAGGTTCTGGAGGTTTTATTGTTTATGATGACACCGCTTGTATCGTACGTAACACTTGGAATTTCTCTCGTTTTTACCACCACGAAAGTTGTGGTCAATGTACTCCTTGCCGTGAAGGTACTGGATGGTTGGAAAAAGTTTTATGGAGAATCGAAAACGGTCAAGGTCGTGAGGAAGATATCGATTTACTATGGAGTATTCAAAGTAAAATCGAAGGAAACACGATTTGTCCATTAGGTGACGCGGCTTCATGGCCAGTAGCAGCAGCTATCCGTCATTTTAGAGAAGAATTTGAATATCATATTCGTTTCCCTGAAAAAATTAAAAATAGAAATCACTTTGTAGCAGAACCATTTTCGCAAGTAAAGCATTTGGTAACGAAGCAAACGGTATAAAATAGTTTCAAGTTTCAAGTTTTTTTAGTTTCACGTACCGCACCTGAAACTTTAAACCTTAAACTAAAAAAACAAAATTACGATGAAAGTAACAATAGACGGTCAAGAGATTGAAGTTGAAGCAGGAACAACCATCTTGCAAGCAGCACGTAAGTTAGGTGGAGAATCAGTTCCGCCAGCGATGTGCTATTATTCAAAACTAAAAGGAAGCGGTGGAAAATGCCGTTGTTGTTTGGTTGAAGTTGCAAAAGGTAGTGATGCTGACCCAAGACCGATGCCAAAATTAATGGCTTCGTGTGTTACAGGTTGCATGGACGGTATGGAAATTAACAGTAAAAACTCAGACAGAGTGCGTGAAGCAAGAGAATCTGTTACCGAGTTTTTGTTAATCAACCACCCTTTGGATTGCCCAGTTTGTGATCAAGCAGGAGAATGCGATTTGCAGAACCTAAGTTTTGAACACGGGAAATCAAAAACTCGTTTTATCGAAGAAAAAAGAACATTTGAACCAGAAGATATTGGTCCAAATATTCAATTACATATGAACCGATGTATTTTGTGTCAAAGATGTGTGCAAGTTGCCGATCAATTGACAGATAATAGAGTACACGGAGTAATGGACAGAGGAGATCATGCGAATATTTCGACTTGTATCTCTAAAGCCATTGACAATGAATTTTCTGGAAATATGATTGATGTATGTCCAGTAGGTGCTTTGACTGATAAAACTTTCCGTTTCAAATCGAGAGTTTGGTTTGACAAACCTTACAACGCACACAGAGAATGTAAGACTCCAGGATGTTGTGGAAAAACAACAATTTGGATGTTTGGTGAAGAAATTCAACGTGTTACTGGTCGCAAAGATGAGTACCATGAAGTAGAAGAATTCATTTGTAACAGTTGTCGTTTTGACCACAAACAACCCTCTGACTGGGTAATTGAAGGGCCAAGAAAATTCGAAAAAGATTCGGTTATCAATCAAAACAATTACACTCAGAAATTAGAAACGGTAACCATCAATACTGAAGAAGGAATCTTAAAAGGTAGAGAAGGCGACCGTAAAAAAATCAGTATGTCTGATATTGGTTATGATGAAAAAATTGACGGTGAAAAATTAAATTCTGATAAATAATGGATAGTGCATTTATAATAGAAAAAAGCATCGTTATCCTAGTGGTTTTTGCAATTACAATGGTAATGGCAATGTATTCCACTTTGGCAGAGCGTAAAGTTGCCGCTTGGTTGCAAGACCGTATTGGTCCCAACAGAGCGGGTAAAGGTGGAATTTTACAACCGCTTGCTGATGGTTTGAAATTGTTTGCAAAAGAAGAATTTGAACCTAACACTCCCAACTTATTTTTGTTTTACACAGGGCCAGCAATAGCCATGAGTACGGCATTGATGACGAGTGCTGTTATTCCGTGGGGAGATAAGATTCATGTGTTTGGGAGAGACGTTATCTTGCAAGCTACTGATATTGATGTGGCATTGTTATACGTTTTTGGAGTAATATCTTTAGGTGTTTACGGAATCATGATTGGTGGATGGGCATCAAACAATAAATTCTCTTTGATTGGAGCAGTTCGTGCGGCCTCACAAATGGTTTCTTATGAAGTTGCCATGGGATTGTCAATCATCGCATTGTTGATGATGACAGGAACATTGAGTTTGAGAGAAATTGCAGCGCAACAATCTGGAATGAATTGGAATGTATTTTACCAACCGCTTTCATTTTTTATCTTTTTGATTTGTGCTTTCGCAGAAACAAACAGAACGCCATTTGACTTAGCGGAATGTGAAACAGAATTAATTGGAGGTTACCATACAGAATATTCATCTATGAAAATGGGTTTTTACCTTTTTGCTGAATATGCAAATATGTTCATCTCTTCTACTATTTTGGCAGTATTGTTCTTTGGAGCTTACAACTATCCTGGAATGCAATGGGTTGTTGAAAACTGGGGCGTAAATATTGGAAACGTAATCGGAATTGGAGTATTGTTTTCAAAAATATGTTTCTTCATCTTTTTCTACATGTGGGTGAGATGGACTATTCCAAGATTTAGATATGACCAATTGATGCATTTGGGATGGAGAATATTAATTCCGTTGTCTATTTTGAATATCATTATTACAGGAGTTGTAATGTTGAGATCAGAGATCGCAGTGTTTTTGGGATTTTAATATTTGATTGAAAAACATATAAGTTTTTTAAATCCTATAAGAGATATAAGAACATTTAAGTTGTGAAGATTTAAAAACAGATCTTCAAATTGAAATTTAAATATAATTAATAGCACAATGCCCTAGCCCTGATAGAAGTGAAAATCCTTTTATTTTTTTCTTTAAAAAATAAAAGATTGCAACGGATAGCAGGAATAGCTACAAAAAAATAAATTAAACAAAAATGGCAATAGAAACCATATCCTTATCGGGAAGAAAAAAGCAAGTCTCGCACAAAGAGATGAGTTTTTTGGAACGGATGTACCTCATTGCAATCTTTAAGGGATTGTGGATTACATTGAAACATTTGTTCACCAGAAAAGTTACGATTCAGTATCCTGAGCAAGTACGTGAAATGAGTCCTGTGTATCGTGGGCAACACCAGTTGAAACGCGATGAACAAGGTAGAGAAAACTGTACGGCTTGTGGTTTGTGTGCTTTGTCATGTCCTGCGGAGGCCATCACGATGAAAGCTGCGGAACGTAAAGCAGATGAAAAACACTTGTACCGTGAGGAGAAATATGCGGAAATATATGAAATCAATATGTTGCGTTGTATTTTTTGTGGGTTGTGTGAAGAGGCTTGTCCGAAAGATGCTATTTACTTGACTACATCAAAACTTTTGGTCGCTTCTAGCTACGAAAGAGAAGATTTCATCTATGGAAAAGATAAATTAGTAATGCCTCTTGATGTGGCGATGCAAAATACTCAACTTAAAAACGCTAATTAATGTCAACAGTACTTATTATATTTTGTGTTTTGGGCGCTATTACATTGTCAACAGCTTTTTTGACAGTTTTTAGTAGAAACCCTATTCACAGTGCACTTTACCTTGTAATTTGTTTTTTCTCGATTGCAGGTCATTACTTATTATTGAATTCCCAGTTTTTGGCAATTGTACACGTGATTGTGTATTCGGGAGCGATTATGATTTTATTCTTGTTTACCATCATGTTGATGAATTTGAACGAAAAGAAAGAAGTCCATCGCCCAAGGATTACGAGATTGGGAGCGATTGTCGCTTTTAGTTTAATCTGTATTGTTTTGATTCTTATTTTCATAAATTCGAAACCAATTGTGGGTGAATACACTTCTACTGGTCAAGATTACCAATCGATAAAAGTACTTGGAAAAGTATTATTGAACGAATACATGGTTCCTTTTGAATTTGCGTCTGTACTATTATTAGTTGCAATGATTGGAGCGGTATTATTGTCTAAGAAAGAAAAAATAGAAAAATAAAATGAGCAATATTTTAAACGAAATAGGTATTGAGAATTACATATTCCTTTCTGTCATACTTTTTAGTATTGGCGTTTGTGGCGTTTTGTACAGACGAAATGCTATTATTGTATTTATGTCTATCGAAATTATGTTGAATGCAGTTAACTTATTGTTTGTAGCATTTTCGACTTACCACCAAGATCCGCAAGGTCAGATATTTGTATTCTTCTCGATGGCGGTTGCCGCTGCAGAAGTTGCTGTAGGATTGGCAATATTGGTTTCTATATTTAAGAACATGGGTACGATCAGTATCGATAAATTAAAAAATTTAAAAGGATAAACTATAATGGATACAAATTTAGCTTTACTCTTATTATTAGCTCCTTTTTTAGGGTTTTTATTTAATATCTTCTTCGGAAAAAGCATTGGCAAAACAGCTTCTGGAATACTAGGTACATTGACCGTAGTATTATCATTTGCAGTAACATTGTGCTTCTTTACTCGTATTAACGCAAGTCAAGAAGCGATTCAGATCCAATTGTTTGATTGGATTCAGATTAGCAACTTCAAGGTAGATTTTGGTTTTTTATTAGACCAACTTTCTGTTCTTTGGTTGTTGTTTGTAACGGGAATCGGTTCTTTGATACACCTCTACTCTATCAGTTATATGCACGATGATGAGAATATGCACAAGTTTTTTGCGTATTTGAACCTTTTCATCTTCTTCATGATTACGTTGGTAATAGGTAGCAACCTATTGGTATTGTTCATTGGTTGGGAAGGTGTTGGATTGTGTTCTTACCTATTGATTGGATTTTGGCATAAAAATCAAGACTTCAACGATGCAGCTAAGAAAGCTTTTATCATGAACCGTATTGGAGATTTAGGTTTGTTAATCGGGATTTTCATCTTGGGTTCTATGTTCTCAACTTTGGATTACAATAGTTTACAAGCTGCTATTTCAGGAGCGACAAACTTAGACGTAACTACTTTATCTATTGCAGCTTTTTGTTTGTTTATAGGAGCTTGTGGAAAATCAGCACAAATTCCGTTATACACTTGGTT
The DNA here is from genome assembly GCF_040703125.1 of Flavobacterium ovatum. NCBI lineage: Bacteria > Pseudomonadati > Bacteroidota > Flavobacteriia > Flavobacteriales > Flavobacteriaceae > Flavobacterium > Flavobacterium ovatum. The sequence continues at coordinate 1,195,373 of NZ_CP160035.1, read as the reverse complement.
ACCGGATGCGATGGCAGGACCAACGCCAGTTTCGGCTTTGATTCACGCTGCAACCATGGTAACAGCAGGTATCTTTATGATTACGCGTTTGAATTATGTATTTGATTTGGCTCCCGATGTTCAAAACATTATCGCCATTGTTGGAGCAGTTACTTCATTGGTAGCGGCAACGATAGCTTTAGTTCAAACAGACATTAAAAAAGTATTGGCTTACTCTACCGTTTCTCAATTAGGTTTAATGTTTTTAGCATTAGGATTGGGAGCTTATGAAGTTGCCGTTTTCCACGTAATCACACACGCTTTCTTCAAAGCTTGTTTGTTCTTGGGTTCTGGTTCTGTGATTCATGCTTTACATGGCGAACAAGACATGCGCAACATGGGTGGATTGAAAAAATGGATGGGAGTTACTTTCTTCACTTTTTTAATCTCATCACTAGCGATTTCAGGAATTCCTCCTTTCTCAGGTTTCTTTTCGAAAGATGAAATTTTGATGGTCGCTTTCGAACACAATAAAGTACTTTGGTTTATTGCTTCTTTAGCTTCGCTATTGACTGCTTTTTATATGTTCCGTTTACTATACCTTACTTTCTTCAATGATTTTAGAGGTACTGAAAAACAAAAAAATCATTTACACGAAAGTCCAGCGCTGATTACGTTTCCTTTAATTGTTTTAGCAATTTTGGCCGCAGTCGGTGGATTGATTAGTTTACCAACAAATAGTTGGTTGAACGGATATCTTGCCCCATTGTTTTCGAAAGAAGCGCACGAAACGCATCACTTTGGAACTCAAGAATATTCTCTAATGGCGATTGCAGTTGTTGGTGGATTGGTTGGAATAGGAATTGCTTTTTCGAAATACTTGAAACAAAAACAAGTTCCAGAATCAGACGAAAATATCACTGGAATTGCGAAGACATTATATAACAAATATTATGTTGATGAAGCCTACGATTTTGTTTTCGTAAAATCAATCAATGGTTTGTCTAACTTTTTCAGAGACCAAGTAGAAACTGGACTATCATCTGCAGTTTTGGGACTTGGAAAAATCACGAACGAAATAGGGTATCAAGGAAAAAAAGTACAAAGCGGAAGTATTGGTTTGTACGTCTTTATTTTTGTTTTGGGACTTAGTGCCATTCTAACCTTTTTATTTTTAGCTCAATAATCATATATTATGAACGTATCTATTCTATTAATAATTCTTTTAGTTGGTTCTTTTTTAACCTTTCTATCAGGCGATAAACTAGCTTCAAAAGTAGCTTTACTTTTTAGCTTAGTAGCGCTAGGAGTTAGTGTTGCACTACTTAACAGCTTTAACCTTGGCGAAGACATTAACTTTGTTGCCCCTTGGATTAATCAACCTAAAATCTCGTTTGCCTTGGCAGCGGATGGTTTGTCTATAGCGATGTTGTTATTAACGACAGCTTTGACGCCTATTATTATTTTCTCTTCTTTTGGAACAGAATTTAAAAACGCCAAAAGCATTTACAGTTTGATTTTGTTTATGGCTTTTGCTATGGCAGGAACATTCTTGGCTGCGGATGGACTTTTATATTATATCTTCTGGGAATTGGCTCTGATTCCGATTTACTTTATTGCTTTGATTTGGGGGAACGGCGATGCTGAAGACCGCAAAAACGCAGTGGTTAAATTCTTTATCTATACTTTGGCAGGATCGTTATTCATGCTAGTTGCTTTTGTGTATTTGTACCAAAAAGCAGGAAGCTTTATGATTGAAGATTTATATGCTTTGGACTTATCCGTTGACGAGCAAATCTGGATTTTTGCAGCATTCTTTTTAGCGTATGCGATTAAGATTCCGTTGATTCCTTTTCATACTTGGCAAGCAAAGGTGTACCAAAAAGCACCAACAGTTGGAACGATGTTACTTTCGGGTATCATGTTGAAAATGGGATTATATAGTGTTATCCGTTGGCAATTGCCTATTGCTCCAGATGCGGCAAAAGGACATTCAGAAATAATGATTGCACTTGGAATTGCAGGTGTTATCTACGGTTCGATAGTAGCTTTACGCCAAAAAGATTTGAAAAAATTATTGGCTTACTCTTCTTTGGCTCACGTTGGGTTGATTGCAGCAGGTGCTTATGCTTTGAACCTTGATGGTTTTCGTGGTGCAGTTTTACAAATGATTGCTCACGGTTTTGTGGTTGTTGGTTTGTTCTTTATTGCCGAAATCATTTATAGAAGATACGAAACAAGAACAATTGCAGAAATGGGCGGGATTCGTACTCAAACTCCAAAATTCGCTTCTTTGTTTATGATATTAGTTTTGGCATCGGTTGCTTTGCCAACCACTTTTAACTTTGTCGGTGAGTTTACCGTTTTATATAGTTTGTCACAAATTAATATTTGGTTTGCCATTTTGGGTGGAACAACGATTATCCTTGGCGCTTACTACATGTTGAAAATGTACCAACACGTAATGTTGGGAGAAACAAATTCAAAACCTTTTGCTGAAGTAAATTTCAATGAAGGATTGGCATTGGTCCTTATCGTTGCGGTTTTATTTATTTTTGGATTGTATCCAAAGCCAATTAATGATTTGATTACTCCGAGTCTAGAGCATATCTTAACGGTGATCAATAGATAAATAGATTTCAGATTGAAGATTAACGTCCCGACAATTCGGGATTGATTTCAGATTTATAGGAAACCGAGAGGAATATCATTCATTTGAAACGAAATAATAAAAAATAACACATTTAAGGCTTTAGAATCGGTTTCCACAGAAATCCTAAATCCTAAATGAAATAATCATAAATAAAATAATGAATACATTAATAGCTATAGTAGGACTAGGTATTTTATGCCTAATATTGGAAATTTTCGATTTCAGAAAAGCGATTATTCCGATTAGTATTATTGGATTGTTGGCTGTTTTAGGATTGAATATCTCTGAATTCAATTCTCCTGAGGCTTATTACAACAATATGATTATCGTGAGCAAGTTTTCAACTTCGTTCTCGGCCTTGTTTATTGTATTGACGATTTTTCTAATTGCGTTGAGTCATAAATTTTATGAGCACCATCAATCGCAATTATCCGATTTTATTGCTATAAAACTGTTTTTACTTTCGGGAGCAGTTGCTATGGTTTCTTTTGGAAACTTAGCGATGTTCTTTTTAGGAATCGAAGTTCTATCTATCTCTCTTTACGTTTTAGCATCAAGCGATAGAAAAAATATAAAAAGTAACGAAGCGGGAATGAAATATTTCTTGATGGGTTCTTTTGCTTCTGGAATTATATTATTTGGAATCTGTTTGATCTACGGAGCAATGGGAACTTTTGACGTAACTGAAATCAGTGAACTATCTTACTCAGCTGAGTTACCAGTTTGGTTTCCTATCGGAATTATATTGGTAACCGTTGGAATGTTCTTCAAAATTGCAGCAGTACCTTTCCACTTTTGGGCTCCCGATGTGTACGAAGGTTCACCAGCCTTGACTACTGCTTTAATGAGCACATTGGCAAAAGTGGTTGCGATTGCTACTTTGTTCAAATTATTAACTGCAATGAATGCTGAGATTTCAGAACAATTTCAATTGATAATTGTAATCGTTTCTATGGCCTCAATGACGGTTGGTAATATCATGGCATTGCGTCAAGTGAATGTAAAACGTATGTTGGCCTTTTCTGGAGTTTCACACGCTGGTTTTATGTTAATGACTTTATTGATTGCTACCAATGCAGCAGGAACATTATTGTATTATACCTCAGCGTATGCTTTGGCAGGAATCGCGGCATTTAGTGTGATTCTTTACGTAACCTACAACAAAAACAACGAAGACATCAATAACTTCCATGGTTTAGGAAAAACAAATCCTTTGTTGGCAGCGATATTAACAGCGGCATTGTTATCTATGGCAGGTATTCCAATTTTTGCAGGTTTCTTTGCTAAATTGTTTTTATTCAACCAAACTATTGCAGCAGGATATATTTCTCTAGTGATTGTAGCCGTAATCAACTCTATCATCTCAGTTGGATATTATTTCAAATTAATCCTAGCGATGTACAACAAAGAACCAAATGAAGCTAGAACAGCGACACCATTTGTAATCTATGCCGTTGCCGTAATCGCTATCGTGCTTAATATTGCTTTAGGTTTCTTCCCGTCACTAGTATTAGATTTATTAGCTTAAAACGCCTTATTCTGTTTTAGAACAGGTACATAATTATACAAAAGCAGCCGAAAATTATTTCGGCTGCTTTTGTATTTGTAAAATCATCAAACGTTAAAATCAAAAATCCAATCTAAGAATTCTCCCTTCACAAAACCATCTTTCGTATTTTTGCACCTTCAACAGCAAAACAACTATTTTGATTCGATTAAATTTTATAGGCAATTTCAGCGCGCAAGGAAAAATAAAAAAGAGTTTTAGAAAAGCCAAACAATCTTATTTATTACGAATTCGTTGGGCGGTTTCCTCTTTTTATTTCGGAATGGGATTGTGCTTTGCCACTTGGGCAAGTCGAATTCCAGATATCAAATTAGCCTTGGATTTAAGTCCAGCCGATTTAGGGAGCATCTTGTTAGCACTTCCATTGGGGCAATTAACAATGATGCCTTTCTCGGGTAAATTGGTAACCCGTTATGGTAGCCATCGACTGATTGTGTTTTCCCTAATCATGTATGCCGTTTGTTTGTCCAATATGGGTTTGGCTACTAATGCTTGGCAACTAGCCTTAGGTTTGTATCTTTTTGGATTATTTGGCAACATGAATAATATTGGAGTCAATACACAAGGTGTTTATACCGAGCGATTATTCAACAAAAACATCATGTCTTCCTTTCATGGGGTATGGAGTTTTGCAGGTTTTACGGGGGCTTTAATCGGCATCGGAATGTTGGCATTTAAAATGACACCCTACCAACATTTTTTGGTTGTCGCAGTAATCGTTTTACTTTTGGTAGGCCTAAACTATAAATTTCTGATCAAAGCCAAAGAAACATCAAAGGGCGACGAGAAGAAAAAACTATTCACCAAACCCGATCCAGCGTTACTCTGGTTGGGAATTATAGGTTTTGGTTGTATGGCCAGCGAAGGAATTATGTTTGACTGGAGTGGTGTCTATTTTGAAGAAATTGTAAAAGCCCCAGGTCCGTTAATCGTCTTAGGCTATACTTCTTTTATGATTATGATGGCAACTGGGCGCTTTTTGGGTGATGGTTTAATCACCAAATTTGGTCGTAAAAATGTAATACAAATTAGCGGATTTATGATTTCAACCGGATTATTTATGGCTGTATTTTTTCCGTTTTTGATTCCTGCAACTGTTGGTTTTATGTTAGTCGGATTAGGCGTTTCAACTATAGTCCCAACACTTTATAGTGTGGCTGGAAAAACACCAAATATCCCTCCTGGTGAGGCTATTGCCATGGTGACTAGTGTTAGTTTTCTAGGTTTCTTGATGGGGCCTCCAGTTATTGGATATATCGCAGAACTTTTTGGACTGCGCTTTTCATTTGCCTTCATTGGAATATTCGGACTTATAATTGCGTTTTTGGTTTCTCGAATTAAAGCTTTACGTTAGAAAATTTTCTCAACATTCATTCAGTCGGTCTGAACGTACTCCCTTTATTATCGGATTACTTTATAAAATAAGAACTCAAAAACCGTTCAACCCAAAGGGTTTTTGGAAGTTACAATACAATTTTGGCTAACATCAAGAAATGTAAGACCTTTAATTCACTTTATCTTTCAACGGAAAAAAGAAATTTAAAGGAGCTTTTTTGAAATAATAAAAAATAGAGGTGTTGAGTAAAATTAATTCTGACAAAGGAATATTTCTGGAACGGAAAGCCAAAAATAATGACAACGAAAAACTAACAATGAAATTGACAAAACCAATTATTCCAATACCGATGATGGACCAAAATAGCGTCCAAAAATTTATTTCGAAATGGTTTCCATACAAACCCAAAGCAAAATTTCCGCTAGCAAAGGTGATGTGACGAATATCTAAATTTACCCCAAAAAACAAACCCAGTGAGCCTGTACTGCCAAGGAAAATCCCAAACCACATATTGGAGATAACACCTGCCCAATTAAGATTTATCCAATTGGATAATTTTTGGGTTCTTTGAATACCAAAAGTTTGTTTTAAAAATGGATTTTCTTGAATTCTATACGCTACTTGGTAATGCTTATTTCTGTTGGAAATATTTCCTGAAATTATGCCTGAAAAAAACAAGTAAACTCCAGCAATAGCAGCATGAATAATAGCTAAGGAATGAATCGGACTTAAATCATTAATTAATTTTCCCGCTCTTGGCACGGCATAATTAATCCCAAAACCCAAATCCAAAAGCCATATTAAAAACAGTGAAACTGGAAAAGCAAAAAGTACATTTCCAACAAAAGCGATAAACTGGGTACGAAAAATTCTAGCAAATAATTTCGCAAAAAGTGTGTGCTTGTCTTTTGATTGATTTTTTCTCTTCATGCCTTCGTCCAAAGTTTGCGCAATAGTTGCAGCTGTCATTGCGGGTTGTTTTGTTGCTAATGTAAAACCTAGCAAAAAGATCATTATAAACCCAAAAGCATAATTAAAACTATATAAAAAAGCATGACCAAATGATGAAGTGTCTACTTTAGAAAAAAGCAATTTAAACAAACATAAAAAGCCAACAATAAAACCACCACCAATTGCTTTGTAGAACATCGAAAAATATTCTTTGTATCCATCAGTAATATACTTTTGACCTGATTTTGCGGTGTGTTGTGTTATTTCGTATGAAATCAATTGTGTGCTTTCGAGGAAAAGCTTTCGAATATTATTTTTATAGCAGTTATATCGAATCAGCTTTAATAAAACTAAAGTACTATTTCTTTTTTTTCCTTCCTCATCTTCTACTACCAACAGCGGCAATAATTCTTTGATACGAACTAACTGTTGTCGAATACGAAGTAAATTTTGGTTCACAGACATTGAGATCCCAAATTTAGAACTATTTAAAAAAGCCCTATCTACAAAATCATTGCATTGTTTATGAAGCAATAAAAGCTGTTTATAAACCAATTCTGTTGAATGAATATAATGACAATTATTGGTTCTAACAATATCCTCCAAATGATTCAATTCTTTCTCAAAACCCAAAAAAGGACTTTCGAAATTAGAATATTCCGGAACCATTTTGATTACGTCATTTTCTAAGGCTCTACCGCTCATTCTTTGTGCAAGAATTTGCATTGCAATAACAATTTCAGAAAAAGGAGTTTCTTGTTTTATATTTTCATAAATATGAGTAAAACCTAATAATTCATACACAACAACAATTTGGTCATACGGAATTTTATTAATCCAAATTGGATCAGTACTAAGATAAAAAACCTGATTTAAAACAAATTGCAGCGTTCCTTTTTCAGGCTGAAACGGTAAGATTTTCTCAAACAACCTTTTCTTAATTTCCTTAACAAAATGATTGTCATTTAAAATACCCGAATCAGTTAACAGTCTAGAAAACTTATTTTTACTAATAACGGTTTTAAAATAATCTCTAAAAAGAGTAATATAATGTGGATTACTTTGCAGAAATTCTATACATTCATCTAATAAAATTTGCTCTACTTGATTTGGATATTTGGGTCTAAAAACATGAATCAAGTCAACAAGAAACAACAATTTTTCATCAGCATAAAGCCCCTTATCGAAATGATTTTCAAATAGTTCCTTAATCGTTTTATCTTGCTGAAACTGATGCCTTACATTCATACGCTGAATGAATTAATTAGAATAAAAAATCATTTTTTTATTTGCCCGAAATTATAAAATAAAATAATAGTAATACTAAAAAGTAAAAGTAAATATTCAGCAAAAATGTGATGAAAATAATCATCGATAAACAGCTAAAAATTTGAATGTTATAAAATTAGTAAAATTGGATTTTCAGATTAATACGGCCGTTGTACAAAATAAATTTAACACAGAAAAAATTTCAACATCAAAGCCAAAATCGTTCCTATCATAAAATCTTTTTCAGCGATTTTCTCATAGACATCTTTGCTAAACATATACAGTTTAGAAGGTTTTTTGGAACCAGCTACTTTTTTTTTGTCGTCTAGCGGAACAATGTAGGGTTTGGTAAGTGTCTTTTTTCTAAAATTTCGATTGTCCAATTCGATATTTAGTAGAATTTCAAAAGCCGTTTGGAGTTCGTTCAAAGTGAATTTTATAGGAACCAAATCAAACAAAACGGGTTCAGTAGTGATTTTGGTTTTTAAATCTTCGTACGAATCATGAATAATCAATTGATGATCAAAACCTACTTCAGGAAGTGATTCTACAGGAAACCATTTAAAATTACTATCTGATGCTATAGTAATGTTTTCTTGAGGCATCGTCAAATAATAAACCACTGTAATGGTTCTGGCTTCTGCACCTTGACTACGAACCCATAGCAAATCTTTATCGGACTTTACACGTTTGTGACTCCCATAGGTTCTGAATTGTTTTTTGTTGGAAAAAAAATCCTCAGTAACTTCCTTTAAAATTTTATCTGCCGATTGCCCTAAGCTGTTGCTTTTAAACACATTTTCGCCTGGCAAAATCCAATCGTCAATTATTGGATAGTTATCATTGTATAAATTTAAGCTACGTTTTTCGAGCAAAACACTTAAATTATCTGACCCAAGTCCAAAAATCACACAATCTACTGATAAGTTACTTATTTTTCTAAAGTCCATAATTTGAAGTTGGATTTGCCATACATTCATACATCACACAAATATAGCTGTTTTAATTTTTTTATTCCGCACTAAATATTATCCGAGAGGAAGATTTTTTGAGTTTTCGTATATTAATTACGTAATTTTAACGTTTTAAATTCTACTTTGTAGCGCACCCTAAAAACTATGGCAAAATCTTTTTATCTTAATGCAGAAAACTTAGCTTCTTTGCCTAAAGATGTTTCTGTTCCCTCCTATGACAGAGACCAAATAAACACCAGTATTTTACACATTGGAGTGAGTAACTTTCACCGTTCGCATCAAGCATATTACATTCATGAATTGATTGACAAATACAAAGAGTTGAACTATGGGATTTGCGGGGTCGATTTACTAGAATCAGACAGGAAAATCTACAATATTTTAAAAGATCAGGACGGACTTTTCACGCTTTACACCAAGGAAAAGAACGGCTCTCATAAAGCCAAAATTATAGGTTCGATTGTAGAGTATTTTTATGGACCAGAAAATCCGTTGGCGGTTATTGAAAAAATGGCTCATCCCGACATCAAGATTATATCTCTTACAATTGCTGAAGATGGCTATCACTTGAATGAGATCACGGGAGAATTTGATATTAATCATCCGGCTGTGAAGGAGGATATTAAAAACCCTTTTAGTCCTAAAACGGTTTTTGGATATTTGACACAGTCGTTCAAATTGAGAAAACTTCGAAACCTGCCTGGTTGCACAATTCTTTCGTGCGATAACATCAAATCTAATGGTGATACGATGAAGCAATCACTATATAATTATGTAAGTATTACGGAGCCTGATATTTTGAATTGGATTTCGAAAAACATTAGTTTTCCAAATACGATGGTCGATAGGATTACTCCCATTACCAATTCTACCGACGTACATACGCTGAAAGAAGATTTTCATATTGATGACCAATGGCCTGTAGTCTGTGAATCTTTTTCCCAATGGGTAATTGAGGACAAATTTATTCATGATAGACCAGTTTGGGATAAAGTTGGCGTGCAATATACGGAGAACATTGTACCGTTTGAAAATCTGAAACTGCAATTACTGAATGCCAGCCACACTATTTTGGGAATTCTTGGAACTTTACATGGTTATAAAACGGTCTATGAAACGGCAAACGACAAAGATTTTATGTATTTCCTAAAAGCTTTTTTGGATGTTGAAGTGACACCTACGCTAATCGATACGGACCAAAAAAGCATTGATAATTATAAAAAGAATTTGGTCTCACGGTTCCAAAATCCGCATATCAATGACCAATTATTTAGGATTTGTCAAGAAAGTTCGGCTAAGGTTCCCTTGTTTATTTTACCAACGGTTAAGTACCAGTTAGAAAACGGCATGCACGTTAAAAACGCGGCTTTCATCATTGCCGCTTGGGCAAAATACAATGACGGTATGGACGACAACGAAAATCCTTATGATATTGTAGATACAAAAAGCGGAACCTTGATTAGAACGGCGGCGCTTTCGATCCAGAGCCCAATGAAATTCATTCAAATCAAGTCTATTTTTGAGGATTTGAGTGAGGAAGAAACATTTACTACTTATTATTTGGAAGCACTTTCACAACTTAGAGAAAACAAAATAAAAGATTGCATCCAAAACTGGAATGCCAACTAATTACCTACAGAATGTTTATAAAATAGATCAATTGTCAGTTCGATCGCAGTCGAAAACCGCTAATAATCTTGACTGCGCTTAATGTGTCAAAAATCAGATTAAACTATATTGTGCTAGTTTTTGGAATTATTAAGTAAAAGTAAAACTTTGGAGCATAAAAAAACTTCATGATTTGCATCATGAAGTTTTACGACAAATTCTAAAATGTTCAAGTTAAAAATTGTAAATCGGTGAACTAATAATCCTCTTACACAACAAGGTTACTTTCTGGCATCTTTCAAAATTTAAAAATTTAAACCATTAAGAAATTAAGATTCTTTAAGCCTTAATCCTCAAAATTCCTTAATGGAGAAAACATCTATTTTACTATTTAAAAAGCCTCGTTTACGAAACTATTTTGCCCATTAATTTGTTGATTTCTGCTTCGCCGATTTTTGGATTAGCACCTTCGTAACTTGCTACCAATGCACCTACGGCACAAGCATAGTCTATAGCGTCTTGTGGATCTACCTTTTTTACCAATTTATTGATAAGTGTTCCCAAAAAGGAATCTCCAGCCCCAACGGTATCAGCCACCGTGATCTTATATCCAGGATTAGAATAAAAATTCCCTTCAAAATACAAAATAGCACCTTTACTCCCTAGCGTTACACAAATACAATCACTATTGGTTTTTTGAGCGATGAACAAAATTGTTTCTTCCAAAGATTGAGCATCTGCACCTAATAACCCCGCGATTTCAAAAATCTCTTCATCATTGAATTTGATAAAATTAGCTTCATTCATCAAATGCGACAAAACATCTGCAGAATAATACGGCTTGCGCAAATTAATATCAAACACTTTATATTTTGCAATTTTAAGCAATTCGTATAAAGTCGCTCTTGAAGTTTCGTCTCTAGAGGCTAAACTTCCGTATATAAAAACATCGGCTGATTTGGTTAGTTCTTGTGCTACCTCTGTTAATTGGATTTTATCCCAAGCACGAGGTTGCATAATATCGTATGAAGCAGAACCTGTTTCATCCAAGACTACTTTTACTTTGCCTGTTTTAAAATTAGCATCAATTTGAACACCTTTGGTATCCACATTGTTCTCTTTCATAAAGTCAAGCAATAGCTCTCCTTTTTTATCCATTCCAACACTACTGATGACGGCCACTTGGTTTTGCATTGATTCTAATCTCACTGCAACGTTAAGCGGCGCTCCTCCAATCTTTTTATGAGTTGGAAATACGTCCCACAATACTTCTCCAAAACAGGTTGCCTTTATCATTATTTCTCATTTAAAAAGTTGCTATTCATCTCCACTATACATTTCTCAACTCCAAAAGATACGATATCTTGATACGCTTTCGCGAAAGCATCACTAAAGATCTCCGATTGACTTAAACTTCCAAAAACATCTTCTAGTTCTAAAAATACTTTCGGATTATTTTGTGCTAATTTGGCTTGCGCCAAAAGCGTTTCTTGCAAAGCATCTTTGATATTGATTGCTTCCTTCTTTTCGTTATAACCTAGACTATAAATTGCCCAAGCAGCAATAACAAATGAGGCATAGCTAATTGCTTTATTCGATTTTAATTGTTCTTGCACTGTTGGCAAAATAAACTTTGGCATCTTAGCTGAAGTTTCTGAACAAATTCTATCGATTTGATCTTTGATATAAATATTACTAAAACGATTTATAAGCGTTTGCTTGTAAGCTGTTAAATCCATTCCTTCCAAATCACGAAGAATTGGCGTAACCTCAGCATCTAAATAATTGGCTAAGAAAGTTCCAATATTTGGATCAGTAACCGCTTCATCAATAGTTGAATACCCTCTCAAACTACCTAAAATTCCAACAACAGAATGACCTGCATTAAGTAAACCGAGTTTCATTTTTTCAAATGGAGCTACGTTTTTCACAAATTGAACTCCAACAGACTCCAAGTTTGGTCTTCCTGCAATAAAATCATCTTCGATTACCCATTGTTGAAAAGATTCACAAACTACTGGCCATTGATCTTCAATTCCTGAAACTTCTTTAAGTTCCGCAATATCCGCTGGCATAGTAGCAGGCGTAATTCTATCGACCATACTATTTGGAAAAGACACATTGTCATTAATCCAATCAAGTAAATCTGGTTCCGCAAATGCTATATAAGACAAAAGCATTTTCTTTGTCACATGACCATTTTCTTGTATATTATCACAAGAAAGGATGGTAATTGCACCCGCATTTTGTTCTTTACGTAATTTTATAGCTTGTGTTAAATACCCAAAAATAGTTGTTGGACTATCCGGATTTTTACTATCGTGTATAATCTGAGGGTTGCTAAAATTAAAAGTACCCGTTGCTTCGTTCAAATTATAACCACCTTCTGTAATGGTAAGTGTTATAATTTTTACATCTGGATGTGCCATTTTTTCAATCACAGCTATTGGACTATCGGGAGCAAATAAATACTCAACAATAGATCCTATCACTCTTTTGGTTAAAGTCCCATCTAGTTCTTTTACAACTAGTGTATATAGACCGTCTTGATCTTTAAGCGTATTGTATATTTTTTGATCAAAAGACAACAAAGCAACTCCACAAATTCCCCAATTTGAATTGGAAACATCATGTAATAATTGATCTAAATACATCGCTTCGTGGGCTCTGTGAAAACCACCAACACCTACGTGAACAATACCCGTTTTTACATTTTCTCTGTTGTATTGGGGTACAGCAACCCCTGTAGAAATTTTAACTAAATTTCCGCTATTTAATTTATAATGTGTCATGATGATTATTTTTTGCTTTCGATTTTTTGAAATAATACGGCTAAGATGATGATCGCACCTTTTACAACTTGTTGTGGATAAGATGGCACATTTAGAAGATTTAAAATATTTCCAATCAATCCCAAGATCAACACTCCCATCAGAGTATTTACTGCATTTCCTTTTCCACCATTTAAACTTGCACCACCAATAACAACGGCTGCAATGGCATCCAATTCCCAAGCTACACCCATGTTTGGAGAACCAAGATTGGTTCTTGAAGCAGTAACAATAGCAGCAATAGCGGCCAATGAACCTGAAATGGCATATACTAAAAACTTATATTTACTCACTCTAATTCCTGACAAACGAGATGCTTCTTCATTACTTCCCATTGCGATAACCAATCTTCCAAAAACATTGTATTTTAACATTACTGCAGCCAAAGCAACAATAATAAAAAAGACAGTAGCAATATTCGGCACTCCCAAAGTTGATTTGTTTGCAAAATCAGACATGAATGCACCTCCTGGAGAATCAAAAGTTACAGGAGAACCTTTAGAATAAATAAACCCTAAACCTCTAGCAATAGTCATCAGGGCCAAGGTTGCAATAAAGGGCGCCATCTTTCGATACGCTATCAAATATCCGGAGAAACTCCCCAAAGCAAATCCCATTATTATTGTTAGTAAAATAGCAACTGGCAGAATTACTACGTTGACCAAGATGGCAAAAGTAACGGCCAATAATGCTACAATAGAACCAACAGACAAATCAATACCACCTGTTAAGATTACAATCAACATTCCGATACTTACTATTCCGATACCAGATACTTGTTTTAGTAAATTAGAAAGATTGGTTTCTGTGAAAAACACGTCTGAAATCAATGCTGAAAAAATTACCAGAAGAACAAAAATAAAGATGGTGTTGTGTTTGATTATAAACTTCAACATTCCGCCCAGTCCATTTGCTTGTTTATTTATAGATGTATTCATAATTATTTAAATTTAATGTTATTAGAGTTTTTGCTTGAGATTAACGCTTTTGACCCTTTGAAAACTTCTATTTAATCATTCAGAAATTAAGTTTATTAAGGCTTAATTTTACTTAATTATTGAATGTTTAACTGTTTTTTTTAAGTTTAAAAACGGGTACAGCTTTTAGTTTATGCTTTTAATTCTTCGCCAATAGAATATCTTAAAATATTTTCTTCAGAGAATTTTTCTTTTGGCAATTCGCCAAATATGGTTCCTTTGTGCATAACTAGAATTCGATCTGCAATCCCCATAATCTCCGGCATATCCGAAGAAATAACAATAACACCAACTCCTTTTTTTGCAACTTCATTTATGAGGTGATAAATTTCTATTTTAGCACCAACATCTACACCTCTTGTTGGTTCATCAATAATGATCAGTTTACTATCAATACTTAGCCATTTTGCTAACGCCACTTTTTGTTGGTTTCCACCAGACAAATTATGAACATCCATCTCACTGCTTGGCGTTTTAATATTCAGTTTCGAAATTAAACCGTCTACATTATCACATTCTTTTTGATACTTTATAAAACCAAATTTATCAGAGATAGGCTTAAAATTGGTAATACTTATATTTCTTCTAATCGAAAGTGGTAAAAAGACTCCTTCTTCCTTTCTATCCTCAGACACAAATCCTATTTCATTTTTAACGGCGTCAAAAGGCGAATCATTTTTAATTACTTTTCCGTTTAGGATTAAAGTTCCCGATTTCTTTTTATCGGCACCAAAAATAAGTTTTGCCATTTCGGTTCTTCCACTTCCTCCCAGACCTGCAATTCCAACTACTTCACCAGGACAAACAGAGAAAGAAACATCTTTTACAAAACCGTCACTACCGAATAGGTTTCTAACTTCAAAAACGGGAGTATTTTTTTCTATTGCATCACGAATTGGGTATAAATCATCCAACTCACGACCAATCATTAATTTGATAACATTATCTTTATTAATGTCTTTGGTAGCCATGCTTCCAGTATCAATTCCATCCTTTAATACGGTTATACTATCGGCTATTTTAAATATTTCATCCAAATGGTGAGAGATGTAAATGATAGACATTCCATCATTTTTCAGTCTCAAAAGGTTGGTGAATAATTTTTGAGCATCATGTGGATCAAAAACAGTTGTTGGTTCATCTAGAATCAACACTTTGGTGTCTTCAGAAAGTGCTTTTGCAATTTCTACCACTTGTTTTTGAACAATACTTAAATCTCTAACAATGGCCGATGCATCAATCACAAATCCCAAAGAATCAATTAAGTCTTGAGCGTCTTTGGTAATTTCTTTCCAGTTCATCCAAAATTTACTAGCTCCCAATTTGTGCAAATAAATATTTTCGGCAACTGATAAATCATTAACTAATGACAACTCTTGATACACAACACTAATTCCTAATACTTGTCCGTCGTGGGTGTTTTTTGGATTAATTTCTTCGTCGTTAAGCAAAACTTTACCACCATCTTTTTGATGTACTCCACTCAAGATTTTAACTAAAGTAGATTTTCCAGCTCCATTTTCCCCGAGTAAAGCATGTATTTCACCATGTTTAACTTTCAAATTAACCCCTTCAAGAACAGAAACAACTCCAAAACTTTTGGTTATGCCAGTCATCTCAACTCGGTATTCACTTTTTATATTTTCCATACTACTTTAGTTTTATTAACCCATTGGGTGTAAATTTTAGTTTTTAATAAGTACACCCAAAACGGGTTTTATTAGATTAAAACAATGCTTTTGGGTTGTAATATTTAGCAGCGTTTTCTTTTGTAATTAACAAAGGTGCAGTAAACGATATTTTAGAAAAATCTCTTTTACCATTAATGTATTGAATGGCAGCTTCGACTGAATTTTTTCCAATTTGAACTGGACTATTCATTGCAGTACAACCATAAAAATCAGTATCCATAATATATTTGATAGCTTCTTTTTGACCATCGGCACCGGCCACAATTAAGATGTCTTTTGTTTTTCCTGCTTGAGCAATTGCTTTGATCGCACCCAACACACAAACATCAGATTCTGTAATAACAAGATTCACATCTGGGTGTGCAACTAGTACATCTTCCATTGCTTTCAAACCACCAGCATACGTCCAATCAGTATAAGCTTGTGTTACTACATTTAGATTGATATATCCTAAAGTTCTTAATTGCTCTTCAGTAATTCCTTGTAATAGTCCTTGCTTACGCGTTTTTCCAACTGGGTTTCCAGCGTTTCCACTCAACAAAGCGATAGTCATTTTTTTAGACCCGAATTTCTTAGCTGCCCATTCACCTGCTAATTCACCGTTTGCCAAATTATTAGATTGAATAGTAGTCACAAAATCAGCCGAAGGATCAATTGAACTGTCAATAATAAATACTGGAATACCTGCTGCTTTAGCAATTTTAGTAACTCCAACCAAAGCATCTGGATCTTTTGGATTTAATAACAAAGCATCAACTCCTTTGGTAATCAAATCCTCGCAAGCTGCGATTTGTTTATTGATATCCCCTTGACCATCTGCAGACAAAAATTCCATTCCGTTAGCTTCTGTTGTTTCTTTAATACTTGTCAAAAGCGCTTGGTAATAAGGAGCATCTAATGAAGGTGTGCAATAACCAATTTTCATCCCTTTTAAATCTTTCTCACTTTCAAATTTAGATTCTGTTGCTACCGATGCTTCAGCATCTCCTTTTTCATTTTTGTCTTTATCGATACAACTTGTTGCAGTTGCTATAATCGCCAACATCAATAATGGCTTAACTAATTTTTTTAATACTGTTTTCATAACTTGTAATTTAGGTTGTTAATGTATATTAGTTTTTTTTATTAAAATATTTTTAAGTCAACTTGTAAAACTGTTTTTTGTTTTTCTGGATTCCACATTGCTGTTACATCAACTGGTAAAACATACGATCCAAGTTTTACATTTTTAGACAAAGTAGCTCCTACATTGATAAAATTCCCTTTTCCTTCTGTGTAGAAAGTTTTATCAGTGATAAAAGACCAAGCACCACCTGCAAAAAGTGAAAGATGACTGCTTCCTTTTTCCCATACTTTACTTTTTACCTCTAAATAATGTGTATAAGAATCTTTGAAAGAACCGTCTGACTGTACTTCATAATCCCCAGAACCACCACCTAAAATTGTTGCTAAATACAACGAAGTATTCTTAGTAACTTGGTATCCGAAGTTTAAATCTACGAAATTATATCCTTGTGTTTTATCATAACTCCAATAGTGCAATACATCTCCTCTTTCTTCAACTCCAGTGTAGTTGTTATGAGTAACCGCTTCGATAAAAAATTTGTTTGAGAAACGATATACGGTATAAATTGAGAATTCTTTATAGTTAGCTCCTACTTGTTGCCCTGATTTATTCACAACATCAGAAGCAGCACCTGCACCACCCCATACACCAAAAGTGAATTTTTTATCTCTTGTATTGAATTCTAAATTAGTGGCAGCCATTGGACCAGGAGTCACTACAAATCCATGCCAAAGGTGCATGTTTTTCAAATGAAGACCGAAAGTAAACGGCTCGTAAGTATCATCAACTCTTTTTACTCTCTCTCCTTGAGCCTGAACAGCATTTGCTCCAAATAGCATCGCTAAAGCCAATACTTGTAAAGTTAATTTTTTTCTCAGTGTAGCTCCCGTTACAACTGACACATTTTTCAATCCTTTTTTCATAATTAATAATTCTAGTTAGTTAATTTGTTTTTGGCTTTTTTATAAAACGTATTATTTACGTTTCATTAAAGCAAAGATATAACTAATATTGACATATGTATTTTTTAAAGCAACAAAAAAAACATATAATTGATATTTATTCCAATAATATTATCAGTATTCTATATTTTTCAAGGGTTTACAATGAAAATATAATTACGTATAAAATACGTTTATTATTTAGTTTTGTAAGTTAAATAAACTATTACGTTATCGTAAAACATTAAAAATACAAGTCATTTCTACTTTAGGAGGTAAAAAAAACTATCTTTTAGTCGTTGAAATGCAGCCAAACGACAATAACAGGGAATCAAACCATTACAACCTTAGTTGAAATTTTTCACAATAAAACACAATACACTTATCAACAATAGATTGCAAAAATTGAAATCCTAATAAAATCCTAAACTATACACAGTTATAAAAAGACTTCACTACATTTGTATATACAAACAATAACAACAAAATGGAAAACACACTCAAAATACAAATATGGTCAGACGTTATGTGTCCCTATTGCTACATAGGTAAAAGAAGAATTGAAAATGCATTGGAACAGTTTGGTCACAAAGATGCTATCGAAATCGAATGGAAGAGTTTTCAACTGGACGCTAACTTTGTAGCTTCAAAAGAGGACAATATTTATGATCACTTAGCCGAAAAGTATAGAAAAGACAAAGACTGGGCAGTAGAAATGGTAGACAGCATGACTCAAAATGCCAAAAACACAGGACTTGAGTTCAATTTTGACAAAGCCATTCTAGCCAATTCACATAATGCGCACCGACTATTGCATTTAGCCAAGAAACATAATGTTGGTGACAACCTAAAAGAGTTATTATTTAAAGCCTACATGACCGATGGAAAAGATGTAAACGACTTGCCTACTCTCGCCACACTTGGACAAGAAGTAGGTTTAGAAAAATCAGTTGTTGACGAAGTTTTAAATTCCAATGCTTTCGAGCAAGAAGTTCAAAATGACATCGCTATGGCACAACAAATAGGCGTACAAGGCGTACCTTTCTTTGTTTTCGATAATAAATATGCAGTTTCTGGCGCACAACATGTAGAGACCTTTGTTAAAACACTCGAAAAAGTATGGGAAGAAGGTAGCTTTGGACCTAAACTTACTTTACTAAACACTGACGAAGGTGATAGTTGCGGGATTGAAGGTTGTAACTAATTATTTTGCCACGAAGACACTAAGGGCGCAAATTTTCACCATTTATTCTTTGGATTAACCCAAATAAAAAATAGGTTATTCTTTTAAACCATCAAGAAATTAAGCAATATTAAAGCTAAATTTTCTTAATTTCTTAATGGTAAAAAGAAACTATATTAAAACGGTAAATTGAATGCACTACTGACATTAGTATTACAATATGGTATTTATATAATGCAACTACCAATTATTTCCCATTATAAGAAGTCATGGTAAGCTCCAAGCCTGCTGTTCCAAAAGACTTAATAATCTCGGTAGCCATTTCGTAACGTTCCGGTAGTTTGGCTTCTTCTTCAGGAGTCCATTCTCCTAAAACGTAGTCGACTTGTTTTCCTTTTTTGAATTCATCACTGATTCCAAAGCGAAAACGAGCATAAACATTCGAATTTAGTTCGAAATTAATATTTTTCAAACCATTGTGTCCACCGTCGCTTCCTTTGGGTTTAATTCGAATAGCTCCAAAAGACAAATTCAGATCATCTGTAATTACAAACAGATTTTCAACCGGAATATTTTCTTTATCTAACCAATATTTCACGGCTTTACCGCTCAAATTCATATAGGTATTGGGTTTCAATAGTAAAAAAGTTCGGCCTTTGAATCTAAATTCGGCCATTGTTCCCAACTTTACCGTTTCAAAAGAGACTGCTTCTTTTCGAGCCAAAAAATCAACTACTTTAAAACCTATGTTGTGGCGGGTATTCACATAATCAGCGCCAATATTTCCAAGTCCTACTATTAAAAATTTCTTCATATTATCGATTTTATCCTCTTTCGATTCAGATGAAAACAATTGTTGTATCCATTTTATCATGCGGCAAAAATAAGAGTATTTGTTTAAAAAAAGAATAATGCACCAGGGTAGTTTTCCAATTCCTGTATAAACTTAAATCCACTACTAGTGTTCTCGATACTTTTTAAAACCCAAAAACTTTCGCATTTGGATTTAAAAACACTCGAACTGACGTTAAACTACAAACTATAAATCCCGTCGTTCGAGTGTTTTTTTACGCAGCGGAGCGGAGAAAAAAATGTATCGAGAACTCGTTTTATTTTCCATAATAGTTCTCGATACTTTTTATAATCCAAAAGCTATCGCATTTGGATTATAAAACACTCGAACTGACGCATTTAATGCATTTCTTAAACAAAAAAAATCCTTTTACAAATGACAATGCAATTGTAAAAGGACTTATTATTATTTTCGATTAAAATTATTTCCCCAAAGAAACCTCCAAAGGATGGTTTATGTTTTCTGAAAACTCATTCAAATAATTCTGCCATTCTGCAGCATTCTTGATTTGACCTTCTTTTTTCCAGCCGTGACCTGCGTAGTAAACCACCTTATTGTTTTTTACTTTTAAGTTGGCATACGCATTGCTTAAATCTGCTTTTGGTGTGTCATAAGTCTCAAAACTACAAAAGTATTTTTTTTCCGCCACGATAGCAGTTCCTATTTCAGAATCCCCAATTGGCTCGTAATAACTTACCCAACCGTTTTTCTTATTACCCGCTACTTTACCTTTCTTTTCATGAAGTGTCAATCCAGCAGCAATAGATTTTGAGCCTTCTAATGAAGTTTCAAATTTAGTCATACGACTACCATAATCTAAACTAATAATTTTTGACTCTACAATCTTTTTTCCATTCGCATCCCAGTCTTCATAGTTTAAATAAAAACTAGTACGAATAGGGCCTGTTGTAATCGTTCTGTATTGCGTATAATTTTTAGAGTAATAATACTGGTCTTTGTTTTTTACTGCAATTCCACCTACACCTCTACTCGCACCAACATGAAAATTATCCAAACCTTCACCTGTATCTTCATGATAACTACCGGTTTTATCAACAACTTTCTTATACCATTTATTAATAACAGGTGTCTCTACTCTTTTCAACCAAGCATCTACACCACTAGAAAGTGTCCCCCCCTTAACATTGTCCTCAATCATTTTTTGAGCCACAGGGCCATACACTCTAAAAGCCACTTTGTTGTTTTCCCAAGTATAATCATCGGTACGTTCGGGTACAAAACGAGAATAACAGTAGTCAATCGACTTCGGTCTTTCTTGCTCAGTTACAGGAACTACCTCAAACTCCTGAGTAGTTTTGGCAGCAACAACGGGTTGAAATAACAACTCGTCCATAACTCCATCGCCATCCGTATCAACCAATTGAGTAACGAGTAACTTACCCGTTTTCCTGTCTCGAACACCTAAGTTTTTGATCTCATTGGTTTTCAAAAAATCTTTGGTCAAAGTCACCGTTTCAAAAGAGCGTTCTTTATTCAAGACATTCTTTACTTTTACGGTAATCACCTTTTCTTTCGAACCAAAAGAGAACAAAAGGCAAGCCGTAACAGTACTACATATTATTTTGAAAAATTTCATAAAAATGGTTTTTTGGCAAAATTAAATTTCGTTTGACGGCTTACCGATAGTGGCCAAGATACCACCATCTACATACACAATATGCCCGTTTACAAAATCACTTGCTTTTGAACTTAAAAAGATAGCCGCTCCTTGCAAATCCTCAGGATCTCCCCAACGAGCCGCTGGCGTTCTCCCCAAAATAAATTCGTTAAACGGATGTCCATCCACACGAATTGGTTCGGTTTGCGTGGTAGCAAAATAACCTGGACCAATACCGTTAATTTGTATATTATGTTTTGCCCATTCGGTCGCCATGTTCTTAGTCAACATTTTTAAACCACCTTTTGCAGCGGCATAAGCACCAACAGTACTGCGTCCTAATTCACTCATCATAGAGCAAATATTGATTATTTTTCCTTGCTTACGAGCAATCATCCCTTTGACCACATGTTTGGACATAATAAACGGACTTACTAAATCGACTTTAATTACTTCTTCAAAATCGGCAACTTCCATATTTTCAAGTGGAATTCTTTTGATTATTCCTGCATTGTTTACCAAAATATCAATGTTTCCAACCTCTTTCTCAATAGCAGCAATATTCTTGATTACTTGCTCCTCATTCGTAACATCAAAAAGATAACCGTGTGCGGTAATTCCCATAGCAGTGTAACCCGCCACAGCCTTGTCTAATTTTTCTTGAGACGAAGCACCATTAATGACCAAAGTAGCCCCCGCATTACCCAAACCCTCAGCCATAGCCTGACCCAATCCATGAGTACCGCCTGTAATCAAAGCTACTTTGCCTGTTAAATCAAATAATTGAATTGACATATATTTTTTTATTTAGAATTATCTTAAATCGGTGATGTTACAAAAATCCATGTCTCCATAATCCAAGTTTTCACCAGCCATTCCCCAAATAAAAGAATAATTGCTAGTCCCCGAACCGGAGTGAATCGACCATGGTGGCGAAATCACCGCTTGGTTGTTCCCCATCCAAATATGTCTAGTTTCGTCTGGTTGTCCCATAAAGTGACAAACTGCTTGGTTTTCTGGAATTTCAAAATAGAAATACACTTCCATTCTACGGTCGTGCACGTGCGCTGGCATGGTGTTCCAAACACTTCCAGAATGCAAAGTCGTCATTCCCATTTGCAACTGGCAAACATCAACCACACTGTTTACAATATATTTTCTAAGTGTACGTCTGTTTGCTGTTTCAGGAGCACCCAATTCTACCACTTCGACATCATCAATACCAATTTTTTTAATTGGATAGGCTTTGTGCGCTGGAGTAGAGTTGATATAAAATAAAGCAGGATTTGCCGCATCAGTACTAGTAAACGAAACCTTCTCATTCCCTTGACCAACATACAAAGCTTCCTTATGATTCAGTTCATATGCTACGCCATTTACCGTAACCGTTCCTTGCCCACCAACATTAATAATTCCAAGTTCTCTACGTTCCAAAAAATAACTCGCTTTCAATTGGTCAATACTTTCCAATACCACCGTTTCAGCAACTGGCTTAACACCACCTGTAATATAGCGGTCGTAATGAGAATACACCAAAGTAACCTTATTGTCTGTAAATATATTTTCGATCAAAAACTCCTTGCGTAATCTTGCCGTATCATAAGACTTTACATCTTGAGGAGCTGCTGCGTAACGGGATTCATATTTATTTTCCATAACACTATTTATTTTTAAAATTTTGATAAATATACAAATAATAATTCAAAATACAATCGATTGTATTTATTTTTGAAATACCTACATTTGCTATCAACAATAAAGAGTAGAGCAACGAATATTAAAAATAATATGGGCGTGCCCCGTCGAATCCCGAAAAGTCGGGAGCGGGTCAGGCTATCCGTTTCAATCTTTTTTGGGTCAAAAAAAAACCCAAAAAAAGGATTTCCATCCCGACCCTTCGGGGCTATCCCTCACGCAAACCAGTACTACAATATATTTATTAAGTCATAGAAATGAAATTAAAATACCAACAGCAATCACTAAATCTTTATTTTGAAATAAACACTTACCTTTGAACGCAATCCATGACCATGAAAAACAACAATGTAACCATTCATGATATTTCTAAAGCCTTAGAAATTGACAGTTCAACCGTATCACGAGCACTTAACGACAGTCCGCGTGTATCTCAAAAAACGAAAGATAAAATTCTAAGCAAGGCCAACGAATTGGGGTACCAGCGCAATAGTTTAGCATCAAAACTAAGGACGAATAAAACCCATTCCATCGGTGTTATTGTACCTCGAATTGCACGTCAATTTTTCTCATCAGTAATTGCAGGAATCGAAGAAACAGCTTTTGACGCTGGCTACGACGTCATCATCTGTCAATCATTAGATGATTATGAAAGAGAAAAAAAATTAATGAATACCTTATTATCCAATAGAGTCGATGGTGTTTTGATTTCTGTTTCTATGAAAACGACCAACCACGATCACTTTATAGCATACCAAAACCAAGGTTTTCCAATTCTCTTTTTTGACCGACCTTGTACTCTAGAGAACAGTACCAATGTCATCATTGACGATTTCAAAATAAGCCAAGAAGCCACCGAACATTTAATAGAACAAGGTTGTAAAAACATAGTTCACTTTGCCGGGCCTCAAAACTCTCAATTGTACCAGCGTAGAACCAATGGGTACAAAGCAGCATTAGAAAAACATAACATTCCGATTAAAGAAAACTATATTTTTGAATCCTTTTTAATGAAAGAAGACGGAGTTACCATGGCCGAAAATTTACTTGCGCTTCCCAAAGTAGATGGCGTTTTTTCGTCCAACGATATTTCTGCTATCAGTGCCATGCAGTATTTAAAAGAAAAAGGAATCAAAATTCCGCAAGATATTGCCTTCGTAGGTTTTAGCAACGAAGCGGTTTCCGCCGTAATCGAACCCTCACTTTCCACCATCAAACAGCCCGATTTTGAAATGGGAAAAGTAGCCGCTAGTTTGCTATTCGAACAAATCAAAACCACAGCCAGCCTTCGAATCAATCAAACTAAAATTCTTGAACCTGAATTGATTATTAGGAATTCTTCTAGGAAAAAAACCTAAAACTTCGCTGAATTTTTTAAAAACAAATCTTTTGGCAATAAATACAATCGATTGTATTTATTTTATATATTTACAAAATCAACTATTAAAACCAAGATATGACTACAATAAAAAACAAAATCGGAAACTATCGATTTCGTATTCTATCCTTACTATTATTTGCTACCACCATCAATTATTTTGACAGAAGCATCATTGGGGTGATGGCTCCTACACTACAAAAATTATTCAATTGGACTAATAATGATTATGCTAATATTCTTATCAGTTTTCAAGTAGCTTATGCGATTGGTATGCTGACTATGGGTGGAATTATAGATCGTTTAGGAACAAAAATAGGATACACGGTTTCAATTGGAATTTGGAGTTTGTTCGGTATGCTTCATGCTTTTGTAACTCCTGCATTTAGTATAATAGGTTTTAGTTTGGCTCGTTTTGGGTTAGGATTTGGAGAAGCAGGAAACTTTCCTGCCGCCATAAAAACCGTTGCAGAATGGTTTCCCAAAAAAGAGCGCGCCTATGCTACTGGGATTTTTAATGCCGCTACAAGTATTGGAGCTATCGCAGCGCCATTTGTCGTAGGTTGGATCGTAGAAGAAGATGGGACTAACTGGCAGATTCCGTTTTTAATCACAGGAGCTTTAAGTACTATTTGGATTATCATATGGCTGCGAACCTACAAAAAACCAGAAGAACATTCAAAAGTAAGCCCAGAAGAGTTGGCACACATCAACAGTGATTCTGAAATAGAGACAGACACAACAAAAATCCCTTGGATAAAAATTATTAAAAAACGACAAGCTTGGGCTTTTGCTATCGCTAAAACTACTGATGCTGTTTGGTGGTTTTACCTCTTTTGGGGTGCAAAATTCTTATCAGATACTTTCGATTTAAAATTAAAAGATATTGGTTTGCCTTTTTTTATCATGTATTTCATGGCCGACTTGGGGAGCATATTTGGAGGATATTTATCCGGATATTTCATCAACAAAGGATGGTCGATCAACAAATCAAGAAAAATAACTTTATTACTTTGTGCTTTATTAATTTTACCGGTTTGTTATGTTGCCTTTGCAGAAAACAAATGGGTGGCGGTATTCTTAATCGGAATAGGAGCTGCAGGACACCAAGCGTGGTCTGCCAACATTTTTACCTTAGTTCCTGACGTATTCCCAAAAAAAGCAATAGCAACCATCATTGGATTAGGTGGAATGGTTGGAGCCGTTGCCTCTATAATAAGTAATAAAATTTTGGGTAGCTTATTGGACAATGCTGATAATACTGCTTATTTCTGGGCTTTCTTAGTCGCTGGTTCCTGTTATTTAGTAGTCTTAGGATTTGTTCAATTGCTAATGCCAAACATGACACCTCTGAATGACAATCTCCAACAAGTGAAATAATTTTTTTAATCCTCAAAACATAAATGTTTTGGGGATTTTTTTTGACCGATATGTACCTTCTCTAAAAGCGATTAACACCCTATTACCATTAGTAGTAAACTTTAATTTAGCATACAATTACTTCATTAAAAACATACTAAACCAAATGAAAAAATTCAAACTATCTGTACTCGCAGCATTCTGTTTTATATCAACTATTAGTCAAGCACAACTACGTGTTGGAGACCCTGGCGTTACCATTAACCAAACCGCAATCGATGCCAATAGCACCAATTACCCACAAATGAGTCGTTGGGCCAATGCAGGTGTTATAGGCGGAATCCCTTTTGTGAATGATGCCAATTTCGAAAAAAAGGCAACTATAAATGCAGGAAATAGTGCTGCAATAAATACTGCTATTGTTACTTTATCAAATAGTCTCACTTCAGGACAAAAAGGACTATTAACACTTAATGATGGGAATTACACAATTGATGCTAGTATTACAATGAAATCAAACGTTTCCCTTATTGGACAAACTAGAGAAGGTGTTATTTGCACGATCACTATGGTTGGAGGAAATGCTTTTACTTTCTATAATGTGAGCAAATGTGGTATTTACAACCTTACCATTCAAGGGGGATGGGGAACCCCTGTTTATGCTTGGAACTACAGTTTGGATGAAAACAGAGAAATAACAAATGACAATGTATCCGTAAGACTATCCGGAACGACAAATAATTGTTGGTTAGACAAAGTCACTATTTTGAACAGTGCTAATGACCCTTTACGTTGTGTGGGGGAACACATTACTTTACGAGATTTAATTGTAGATGGCTGTCATAGAAAAGCGGGAGGTGCAGAAGGATACTTTTTCATTCAAAGTAGAGACAATCTTATCACAGGTTGTAAAGTCACCCATGTTAGACATATTTCACTTCAAGGGTCAAATGTAGAATATAATGTGGTTTATGACAATGACTTTAAACAAGAAATAAGTTTTCACTCTGGTGACAACGGAAATAACTTAATCGAATTTAACAATATCACTCTTCCTGTTGACATGCCTCCTGTTGATGCTAGCGAACCTGGGCCAGCAATTATAAAAACAAATGCACCTGATTATTTTGCGATTATGGGACCTTGGTCAAGCCAACATACTAATTCCAACAACCCGAATTTTGTTTATCGAAATTCTTGCTTACAAAACAATCATACTTATAGCCCTACCAATACCCCTTGGTCCGACGACAGCAAAGTGTATTATGGTCCTAAAAAAATAGCGATAGCATTAGCCGATAAAATTGTGAATTTTCCTGAATATTCTGTAGGTATTCCAAGCGGAAAAACCTTATATGCTGTTACTGGTTTTATACCTAAAAACACCAATTTGTTAGGAACAACTGAAATCAATCTAAAAAAAAAGATTGAAACAATAAGTCCAAACCCTTTCACTTCTAGATTAAAATTGGTTTTAAATGAAGGTCATCAATACAATAAAGTTAGTTTGATTAGCTCTACAGGAAAAGTTGTTATAATGAAAAATATTAGCCCCAACGAGGTAGAGATGATCCTGAATGTGGAGATTTTGAATCTATCTGCAGGAGTTTATATCTTAAATCTAACTGGAAATTCTTCCAAAAGTATTAAGTTGATTAAGAAATAAATGGTAGTGTTCGAATAATACAAAACCTTATTGTGAATTTAAAACTTAAAATATACTGGGTTTTGTATGTTCTGCTGTAACCAAAACTTTCATATTTACAGAACAACCTTGTTTTTCAAGTTATAGAAGTACAAATTATAAATTTGTCATTTAGCTTAAATGACAAAAACCACACGAAAGGATTCGTGCGGTATCGGGGTTCCAAAAAACAATACCAATTAAGTGCTAAGTAAAAATGCTTATTTAAATCGATTTTTCATGACTTACGATTATTTAAGAAATTTTTCCATCGGAACAATTTCATCAAATTCTTTAATTTCAATGTTACGGTAATAAATTTCAGCTGTTTCCGATTGCAAACCAATTACTCCCTCGCTGAATGGCAGATCGGTAGCCATATTAACGATTTTGCCATTTAGCTTGTGAATTGAATATTTATCACCCATCACAATCACTTCGCATTTGTTCCATTTGTTGTTTAGTGCATTAAACTTTACATTTTGTGAGGCAAGGTGTTCTCCTTTGTGCCCCAAAACAGCCTGTCCTCCTGCCGATGGCAAACAGAAAGTCGTACTGTCTTTCGAGTACCATTTCAATCCATTAGCCCAATAATCACCGGTATGATTCCTGTTTTTAGTCTGATCGTAACGAACTTGGTATTCAATACCTTTTGGCCATATTTTGTCATCAACAACGTGGTAATACATTCCGGCATCGTACTGAAATTGAGCAAAATTATTGGCGATTCCTGTTCCCCATTTGTATTCGAACTTAAAAATAAATCTACTGTATTTTTTATTGGTATAGAATAAACCATGTGTTGCATTTACACCAGTATTCAATTCGTATTCCTTAGGAAAATCCTTGAATACATGCACCATACCGTTTTCTACAGCATATACTTTTTTTGCCAAATCGGCATCACCATTTTTTATTTTCAAATACCAACCATCGAGATTTTCTCCATTAAAAAGACTTACAAAACCAGTCTCTTTTGACTGTGCGTTACTAAAAAAGGAAACTAATAATATAACTAGAATAGTGGCAATTTGAGATAGATTTTTAAATTTCATGGTGGCTATGTTTATGGTGGTTAAAAAAAATAATTCTATTATAATGCGCGAATATAAATATCTTTGAATGTCATTTTTCATCCCTGAAATCAACAGATTTCATGGCTTTTAAAATTGCATATTTGTAGAGTTTCACAACGTTATTAATGCAAGTTGATTAGGTTTTCTTGTAAATTTAGGGAGTTATTTTTAAAATCATTGGGAGTTATTTTGAATAATTTGGCTTTAATACATACACCCAGATAATGTACTAATCTAGAATTGTAGTCGATTAAGATTAAAACCTAAATCGTTTTTTCATACTTCTGCCCCAGACAGGAACGGTAGCCCTGACGGAATAAAGTTGTTTTTTACGGGAGTTACAGAGCGACCGAAGGAAGCTCCTGTAACGACCTAGTAAAAAAAACTTTATTCCGTAAGGCTATAGTGGATGGCTGGAATTGGCAACAAAAAACAACTTATACAATTCTGAAATTGATGATAATTGAAAAATAAGTTCTATAAAAAAATCTTGACTTAAACCATTTTACCCTATTTATAGGGTTTGGGTTAAGTCAAGAAATCTAAGCACCTTTGTTTAAAGTTAATTGCCAGTCGTAATATCTTTTACTTTATTAAAAAAATCCTTTTTGCGTTCTGAACTAATCTTCCAGTTTACAGGAATGGTTTGAAATCCTTCTTCCATTTTTTCCTCTTTTCTTCTGAAGTCGAAAAACCCCCATGAAGTATAGGATTCAACGGCGCTTACAAAATTGTTTCCTGTTTTCTCATAATCATAATGATCGTCTTCATTGAAAACAATAGGCATTGGTTTGTAGCCTTCGACCTGACGGGTTTGGGCAATCATTTCTTCAATTTGTCCTTTTCGAACCACATTATTACCGTGCAGTAAAATAAAATCGGAAGCTTTTACAACATTCGTTTTTGGAATTGCTTGTCCTTTGTAACTGGTTCCTACTAAATAATGGTAGCCATTTTTTTGTGTATTATGTACCCGCTCCATCAACTCATGCACACGATCTTGTTTTAAAATGGCATGATCGTATTCTTTGATATCACATTCATTGTCAATTTCGATAAGAACATTACGATATCCTTTTTCGAATAACCAATTGACGGTATTATCAACACCTTTAATGACGGCAGTTTCGTCTTTTACAAATTGATCTTGACCAAAATAATAAATCCCCAAAATGACAACCATTCCTATATTGTCGGCTTTTTTTAAGATTTTATCCAAACGTTGCATATAAGCGGGCTTGAGATTTCCGTCTGGATCAATTGCCGTGTTTATCCATCCTTTATTCCCATAGCCCAATGGACTTCCGCCTTGCAAATTTAAGGTGATACCTCTTAGACCGTGTTGGTACCATTCGTCCATGGCTTGTACAAACTCATTGGTATTTCGATTGGGGTCCCATTGATTGGTATCCGGGTATTTTATGGCTTCACGAGTTACGGGGTTTTCATCATCATAAATTCCTTGTACCATTCTGGAATTCATAAGCAAACCTTCGATTGGATGCCCGTTCCATTTTACACCATGGTAAGTTGGTTTTCCGTTGATATAAAACTTTTCGCCAACGATACTTACATTTGTTTTACTAGCAGAAGTATGTTGATTTCCATTTGCTATTTTATGACTGCATCCCCATCCTACAAAAAGAAATGATGCTATAATTATTCCTGTTTTCATTTTTAGTTTTGTGTTTCAATTATCTTAGCTCAACCACTTTTGTTCCTTTCGCAATTCCATTTTCATTAAAGGCATCAACTGTAAAATAGTAGGTTTGATTTGCATTTAAAGTTCTAATCGTTATCTCCTTTTTGTTCAAAACTTGGTAGGTATGATACAACTTATCGGGAGCTATTCCGTACCTCACATTATGTCCTATAGCATCATTTTGGGGTTTCCATTGTAGGGTTACCGCTCTTTTGTCTGCTGAATTTCTAATGATACTAAAATCGGTTTCAGCAGCGGGGCTTTTGCCTTGAGCATTACCAAAAATCCTAAAATCGGCTAATGCAAAGGTACCATCAGGAACCGAATAATTAGTTAATTTTAAATAACGTGCTTTTATAGATTTGGCTAACTGAACGTAATCATGGGGCACATCCTTTTGATTTTTACGATTATCGACAGCTGTCTTCCAATTTTTATTATCTACTGAATATTCTAAAAGATATTGGTGTTTTTGATTGGAATTGTATCCATACAAATGAGTGTCGTTTTCGGCATAGTTAATTTGTACGGCTTTTACAACAGCTTCTTTTTGTAGATCAATGCTAATCCATTCTCCTAAATTTCCAGTTTTGGCACTCCAATACGTTCTAATTTCTTCGTCGGAAGCGTTGTTTTTTTCATGTCCTTCAATTTCTGATGAAACCGAAATCGGTTTTCCATAAGATAGCAACATCCATTCTGGAAATAATGCTTCGGGCTGACTAACTTTTTTAGTTGGAATTCGAATGGGAAAATCACCAAAAGTCGTATAAGTAGCCAAAACGCCATCCTTATCAAAAAATGCTGGAAAGAGTCCTAATCGTCGTTCAAACTTATCTTTGACGGTGAGTACCATCGTGGCAATATGCCAAAAATTACCGTACTTATCTTCAAACGTGCTGCCGTGACCCGCTCCTGTTGCAAATCCCTCTGGTTTAATTGAAATAGGATTGTGTTTGGCTATTGTAAAAGGACCTAGAGGATGATCGGCAACGTACAATCCGTCACTATAACTCTTGAAACGTGTTCCAGGTCCAGCATACTGCAGGTAATATTTGCCTTTGTATTTGTTCATCCAAGCACCTTCGATCCACGGATTCCCCGGTTGATCGTTATAGTCTCCATATTGTTCCCACCCATAAATGGCTTTGTTACTATTAAAACATTCAATCGGTTTCGAAATGGGATTTAGTGTTTTCAAATCCAACTCAACTGCATAAATGGGATCTACATTTGAGCAGCCGTAATACAAATACAGTCGGTCATCGTCCAAAAACAAGTCTGGATCGGTCATGGCTATAGGAAAATTGGCATTGGCCACATCCCATTTTCCAGATTTAGGATTGGTAGTTTTATAAATCGATATCGGTGCTTTATTATTAGAAGCCATAAAGTACAAAGTATTCTTAATAACGACAGCCGTAGGGGCATAATCCTCAAAAGGCAAGTCAGTAGAAGTAATAAAATCCCAGTGAATTAAATCTTTTGAATTCCAATACCCACCCGATTTTGATGCAAATAGATAATATTCATCCTGATACAAAACTACAGTTGGGTCGGCTCCTTCGCGACGGGAAACACCGTCTAAACTGAATCTATAGTTGAGATCCATTGGGTTACAAACGGTAGTTTGCATAGCATCCATTTGCTTGGAAGATTGGCAGTGTGTCAATACTAAAAGTAGCAGAATATACAAGCATTTTTTGAACATAACTTGGCTTTATTTATTTTTTGGATATGGAATTAGCGAACTGAATTTTTTGGTTTTGTACCAAGGGTCGTTAGCCATTTTTAATTTAATACCCAATTGGACTAATAATTCTTTGGCAACTTCTGGTTCGTCCTTCAAACTAATTTTTTTGAATTGGTACGGATCTTTCAAATTGTCATAGAAAAAGGTTTCACCCAATTCTTTGGTGGCTTTTTTATTTTCGTTCACACAAAGCGTGTACCTATCTGTCAAGACACCACGAGAATGTGAAAGCATCAACAATAGTGATTCTGGTTTTTTGAGTTTAGTTGCCAGCGGATTTTCAAGTATATCGGCAAGATTCAGTCCTTGTACTTCAGCTGGAATTTCAGTTTTCAATCCAGCCAATCCCATCACTGTGGGCAATACATCTGGTGCACTGAACAAAACGTCTACAATTCCTTTTTTTAAGCCTTTCGGCCAATGTACAATTAGCGGAATTGCCATAGCTTCCATTTCGATAACATTCTTGCCTTCATCATCATGGCTCCCTAACATTTCACCATGATCTGAGGTAAAAATCACGATAGTATTGTCCAATACTCCCATTTTTTTGAGTTCGTCCAAAACAATTCCGATATATTTATCGGTACTAGTGACATTGGCAAAATAATTACGTGCATATTTGGCCACTTCCAAACTTGCATTATCACGCACCACCAAAGAATGGTCTATTTTCGGGAATTTATCGGTATCATAATATTCTTTTAAAGTTTCCATATCGGTATTCCCATCATCCCATGGGCTATGTGGAGGGTTGAGTGCCCACATCATACAAAAGGGTTTTGAAGTGTCTCTTTGCCCTCTACTATTGCGTAAATAATCTACAATTTTAGCAGCTTCATTTTTAGGTGAAAACACTTTTGGCAAATGCAATTCACCATCTTTTTTACCCTCAATTGCCCCAGGATCATTCGAATAAATATGAGGATTATAATGATCGTCTTTTACAGATTGGTAAAAATATTCTATCCCGTGACGGGGTCTTCCATTAGGCACATAGGTATCATAAGTATTTACGTAATTCCCACCAGGTTCTTTGTCCGTCCCCACATAATTTCCTTTTTTATCGAATAATGGTTCGGTAATATGCCAATGCGTTTTTCCGAAGTACGATGTATTATATCCTGCCTTTAAAAATAAATCAGGAATGGCTTGTACCTCGTCTTTTAAATTCTCTGTACGCCCTTTAATGCAGTTATTCCAAATTCCATTTTGTTCAGGATACATTCCAGACATCAGCATACCTCGATACGGACTACACAACGGAAAATTACTAATCCCTTTAGTTACAACCACACCATTTTTGGCCAACAGATCGATATTTGGTGTATAAACAGGATCTGATTTTCCAATTACATATTCTTTATAGCCTGGTTCCGACCAAAATCCAGCGCTATAACGGCGCAATTGATCTGGAAAGATGATTAAAATATTAGGTTTATCCGAGTTTGTGATTACTTTCTTTTTTTGAGATTGACAGCCTACTGACAACATACTTATTGCTGCTAAAACTATGGTTCCAAATTTCATATCGCTAGTTTTTTGGGTAAGGAATTAAATCATTGTATTTTTTGCTTTTGTACCAAGGGTCGTTAGCCATTTTTAATTTCTCGCCCAATTGTACCAAAAGCTTTTTTGCCACTTCGGGCTGTTCCTTAAAACTGATTTTTTTCAATTGATACGGATCATTTTTATTATCATAAATAAAAGTTCGAGCTAAATCTTTTACTTCTTTTTTGTCCCAAGGCGTTTTATTTTCTTCAATACATAAGGTATATCTATCCGTCAGAACTCCTCTTGAATTGCCTAACATTAGTAGAATTGCTTCTGGCTTTTTGACTGTTGTTGTTTTCGGATTTTGCAACAAATCAGAAAAATTTGTTCCTTGAACCGTATTTGGAATCTGCTGTGATAAACCTGCTAATCCCATGGCCGTTGGTAATACATCTGGCGCACTTAACATTAAATCTTGGATTCCAGCTTTCAAACCTTTTGGCCAATGTACCACAAACGGAATCGCCATTGATTCCATTTCGATGTAATTTTTCCCTTCGTGTCCGTGGCTTCCTAACATTTCACCGTGATCTGAAGTAAAAATAACAATGGTATTGTCTAAAGCTCCCATTCTTTCGAGTTCTTCAATCACTACGCCCATATAAGCATCGCTACTGGTCACATTTGCAAAATAATGACGAGCATAATTGGCTACTTTTAAATCGGCATTTTCACGGACTACTAATGACGTATCTAATTTAGGAAACTTATCTGTATCATAATATTGATGAAGCATATCCATATCGGTGTTTTTTTCGTCCCAAGGATTATGTGGCGGATTCATTGCCCAAATCATACAAAATGGTTTAGAAGTATCTCTTTGATTCCGATCATTCTTAAGGTAATCTACAATTTTTGCCGCTTCATTTTTTGGTGAATAAATTTTAGGTAAAAACAACTCTCCATCCTTTTTTCCATCAATTGCTGCGGGGTCACTCGAATAAATATGTGGGTTAAAATGTTCGTCTTTTAAGGCCTGATAGAAATATTCGATATGATGTCTTTTTACACCCGTCGGAATATACGTGTCGTATTCATTGACATAATTCCCTCCAGGAGCTTCAAGCGTTCCTTTATAATTTCCTTTAGTATCAAATAAAGGCTCATTTTTTAACCAATGGCATTTTCCAAAATAGGCCGTATTGTACCCAGCGCCATAAAACAAATCGGTAATGGTTTGCACGTCATCTTTCAGACTTTCGTCTCTGTCTTTTTTGCAATTATTCCAAATTCCGTTTTGCTCAGGATACATTCCAGAAAGTAACATCCCACGGTAGGGACTGCATAAAGGAAAATTACTAATCCCTTTGGTCACGACCACACCATTTTTTGCTAGTTTGTCAATGGTTGGCGTTACCACTGGATCTGGTTTCCCGATCACGTGCTGGCGATACGGCGCTTCTGACCAAAATCCTGCGCTATACCTGCGCAATTGGTCGGGAAAAATAATTAAAATATTGGGCTTGGTTGCCACAACTGCTTTTTTCTTGATTTGTGATTGACTGCTTATCGAAACAAAGGCAAACAACAAGTAGATTCCTAAATTTTTCATCCTTTATATTGATTTATTTTTTTGGTAATTCAGTCAAACGTACCAAAGCTTCCAGATAATAATAATCGGCATAGTTCAAAGGAACGTCAATTTCATTCCCATGCGGAATACTACCCACACTGTGTTTTAATATAAAATTTTTATTAGAACCTTTTGTAGCCGTGTATTCGCTTGAAGCCAATGAGGTCATTATGGTATTAATCTCATTCGAATACGATTCTTTTGAATATTTATCTAACTCCATTAAAGCTGAGGCCGTAACCGCTGCCGCAGATACATCACGAGGTTCATTTGGAATTTTTGGCGCATCATAATCCCAATATGGTATTCCGTCTTTGGGAGTTCCTTTGTACGTCAGAATATAATTGGCGATTTTCTCTGCTTGTTCCAGATATTTTTTGTCATTGGTATAACGATAACAAACCGTATATCCATAAAGCCCCCAAGCTTGTCCCCTTGCCCAT
Organism: Flavobacterium ovatum; assembly: GCF_040703125.1. NCBI lineage: Bacteria > Pseudomonadati > Bacteroidota > Flavobacteriia > Flavobacteriales > Flavobacteriaceae > Flavobacterium > Flavobacterium ovatum. The sequence goes on along the minus strand of NZ_CP160035.1, from coordinate 1,159,659 downwards.
GAACTATCATCAGCATAGCCTTGAGCCGTATTTTTATTACGTACTGCTCCAGTTATTGGATCATAATCAATTACATGAAAAGAACTGTAATCCGGACGGTAATGATTTTTCATGGTTGTATTGGCATGCGCTATGGCAATTTCTTTATACTTTGAATCACCAGTCATTTCAGACACTTTGAACAGCAATTCCAAATTCATCATATTGTCAATGATTACCGGAAATTCCCATCCTCTAGTTGCTTGCCAGCCTGAATCTACATCCCAGCTTTTAATACATCCTACGGTAGGGTTGAAACGTGTGATTAATGAATTGGCAGCTTGAATCATCACTGCTTTGAATTTTTCATTTTTGGTCAATCGATAGCCGTTACCATACGAGCAATTAAAAACAAAACCCAAGTCATGGTTGTCTTGTCTCATTTTATGATCTTCAAATAATCCTTGAAATTTTTCAGCAGCTTTTTTCCATTTTTCGTCCTTGGTGGCTTCATAGAGATACCAACAACTACCAGGAAAGAAGCCTTCTGTCCAGTCAAATTTTGGATTTGCCCAATGCATATTTCCATTCTCATCCAATGTTCTTGGAATCCTATCGGCTTTTTCTGCTTCCTCTAACAATAGGCTGAATTGCTCTTCTGAATTTTTAATCGGTTTATTGATCGTGGTTGAAGACATACAGCCTTGCAACAAGCTGCCAATAAATAGTAGGGCGATAAATGATTTTACAACTCTCATTTTATTTTATTTGATAATTAATTATAATGCTCTAATTAAGTTGCAATATCCGCCGCTTTTCGAACAATAATAGGCGATAAATTGTCCTTATGTAGGGGGTAAAAAGCTCATTATATCAAAACATATAAAACATAACTACATATAAAACAGCAAACTACAACTACAAACAATATTTTAACAGAATCGACACCTAAAAAAAGCAGTTCCTTACAAACTGCTTTTTATAGTAACTGAATAATTAAGAATCCTCTTCGTCGTCCTCAAAAGGAATATTTTTATCTACTGCGTTTTTGGATCTATAACTGCTAGGAGTTTCTTCGAATAAGGTTTTAAAACATTTTCTAAAATATTTCAAATCATTAAACCCAACTTCATAAGCCACATCCGATATATTCATTTGGCTTTGAATCAATAATTGCCCAGCTCTTTTTAGTTTAATCGTTCGCACAAATTCATTAATAGATTGTCCTGTGAGTACTTTCATTTTTCGAAACAAAACAGAGCGACTCATATTCATTTGTTCGGTAAAAGTAATTACATTAAACTCGGTATCAGAGATATTGTCTTCTACAATCTTAATGGCTTTTTCGAGAAAAACCTCATCGGCAGAAGTGATCGTCAACTCTTTCGGTTCTAGAATAATATCTTTTTTAAATTTAGATATTAACTGCTTTCTAGTTCCCAATAAATTATCTACTCTAATCCCTAAAATTTCGGCATCAAAAGGTTTAGTAATATAAGCATTGGCTCCCAATTTATAGCCTTCATCGCGATGTACATCTGAGGTTTTGGCTGTTAATAAAATGACTGGAATATGACTGGTTATAATATCCGTTTTTATTTTTTTACACAACTCAAATCCATCCATGATGGGCATCATCACATCACTAATAATCAAATCGACTGGTGCTTTTTGAGCAATTTCAATAGCATCTTTTCCATTTTCGGCATCCAGTACATTGTATTTATTTGCAAAGATGCTTTTTACAAAATTGCGTACATCCAAATTATCTTCTACTATCAAAACCGTGGGTACTGCTTTATCAAATGCAGCGATTTCTTCCTCCGTTTCTTCGTCTTCCAACATTGGGATCATAGGAGTCAAAATTGGTTTTTGAAAATCTAAGTTTACCAATGTTTCATCATATTCATCTACACATTCTTCAGCAGACAAATGCGCGTTACCTATTGGCAAATACACACTAAAGCAAGTTCCGTTTTCGGCAGAACTATTTACTTCTATTTTTCCTTTGTGAAGTTCAACCAAATTTTTGGTTAACGAGAGTCCGATTCCGGTACCAGTTTCAGCATCTTTTTGATCTAATTGATAAAAACGTTCAAAAATAAACTTGATATGTTCTGCTGGAATAACCTTTACAAAGTTGATGATATCTATTTTCACAAACTCTTTTATCTCGGAAGGCTCTGTGTTTTTGACTTTAGAAATATTGAGAAACAAATTATTGTTATCACTCGAAAACTTAAAAGCATTGGATAACAAATTAAAAAAGATCTTGTTCATCTTGATTTTATCAAACCAAATTTCAATTTCTGCATCTGTGGTCGAAAAAACGTAATTAATCTGTTTTTGTCGTGCCAATTCTTCAAAAGAAAGTTTGATGTTTTTGACAAACGGAATCAAATTATCTTTGGAAGCATTGAGTTTGAATTTCCCGTCTTCACTTTTTCTGAAGTCCAATAATTCATTAATTAATTGCAGTAAAATTTTGGTATTGCGCTGAATCGTATCAAGGTTTCTTTTTACAAAATCATTATTGCCTTTGTTTTTCACCAACTGTTCCACTGGCCCTACAATCAAAGTAAGCGGCGTTCTAAACTCATGAGAAATATTGGTAAAAAATTGTAATTTCAGTTTATTAACTTCTTCTAGCTTTTCCTTTTCAATCTTCTCGTTTTTAAGTTCGTTTCTTTCTTCTACTCGAATCATAATTAACTTTCGAACAAAATACAAAGCCGTCGAAATAAGAAGAAAATAAATCAAATACGCCCACCAAGTATGCCAAGGTGCAGGCAATACTTTTATTTTTATTGTAGTTTCTTTTTCGTTCCAAAGACCGTTACTGTTGGACGATCTTACTTTAAAAACATAAGTTCCTTCATCAATATTAGTATAAGTAACCGTTTTTTTGTTGCCAATGTAACTCCACTCTTGGTCGAAACCTTCCAGTTTTACCGCATAATTATTTTTATTTGGTTGCGAAAAGGACAAGGCCACAAAATCAATGTTAAAATCATTTTGATTGTATTTCAGCTTAATTTCTTTGATAGAATCGGTGATTTTCAGGAAAGGTTTATTATTCACTTCTAGTGCATAAATGTCCAATGCCGGAAAATGAGTATTGGGTTTTATACTTTTAGAATAAAAATAATTCAGCCCATTTTGTCCACCAAAAATCAACTCTCCTTGTGAGGTTTTCAAAAAAGAGCCGTAATTAAATTCGTTTCCCTGCAACCCATCCGATTCATCAAAATTCTCAAACTGATTCGTTTTCAAATCCAATTTACTCAGCCCATCATTTGTACTTATCCACAAATCATTTTTATCGGGTACAATGCCGTAAATTATTTCATTTGGCAATCCCTCTGCTTTGCCGTAATTAACAGTTTTTTTAGTTTTCGAATGGAAAACAAATAGGCCTTGACCTTCGGTTCCTAGCCAATAATTTTTATTTGTATCCTCATAAATACAATTAATTGATTTAATCAAATGATAATCATCGTTCTCACTTTGCAATGAAATAGCACTTATTTTTTGAGTATCAATAGTTACTTTTTCCAATCCTTTGGTACCACCAATTAAAATATATTTTGGATCAGACGATGCTACAATACAGGAGATAGATTTAGTTCCTTTTTGCAATTTTGTAAACATTTGTGTCTCTCTATTGTAAAAAATCAAGCCATTGGTCAAAGTTCCTATCCAAATGTTTCGATTACTATCTTCAAACAAAGACAAAATCCTGCAATCCTTGATATTTAAACCATCCGAAACAGTTTTATCAAAATGATAAAATCGATAAGGCTTTGCTTTGCTATTCAAAAAGTTCAGTCCTCCATCATGCGTTCCTATCCACAGATTCCCCTCTCTGTCCTTAATCATCGACTTGATATTGTTGGAGCTAATGCTATTAGGATTATCATTTTTTGTAAAATAACTAAACAATCCTGTACTTCTATCATACACATTCAGTCCGCCTCCTTCAGTTCCAATCCACCATGTATTTGGAGATTCTTCCACTATAGAACTCACTACTTTGTAATTCAGCATGGTATTTTTAGTCCCTGCCGTCAATTGTTTAAAACGATCAAAATTACGATCAAAATAATTAATTCCGCCTGCCCAAGTTCCAATCCAAACATCTCCTTTGGAATCCTCTATGATTTTATAAATCGAATTCTGACTCAAACTTTTGGAATCATTTTCGTTATGAACATACTTCTTAACCTCTTGTTTTTGGCTATTCAAAATATACAAACCCGAATATGTACCTATCCATAAATGATGATTTTTATCTTCATACAAGGTTCGCACCGAACTCGTTACTCCCATTTTATAAGGTTCAAAAATCAATTTTTGAGGATTAAAAAGTGCCAACCCACCTTCATAGCCCATCCATATTTTTCCGTTTTTGGCCTCAAAAAGTGTTGGCGCATTGTTAACATGCGATTCCTTCAAAGTTCTTTCAGGATAATTGTAGTGAGCAAAACTATTTTTCTTAGGATTATAAACATCAATAGCGTTAACCGTCATAATCCACAATCTACCGTCTTTTGTATTCAAAAAACCTCGGGTTCTATTGTCACTAATCGAGTTTTTATTTTTTAAATCATGAAACCAATGGTTGAAAACATCTGTTTTGGTATTCAATTTACTCATCCCCTTAGATGTGCTTACCATCAAAACCTGAGGCGAAATTTCAGTAATTCCCCAAATCTCGTTATTCGAAATGCTATTGCCTTTATTTGACGCATGATACTGCTTAAAATTATCTTTACTAGCGTTGTATTTATTCAGCCCGTCCTTCGTACCTATCCACAAAATACCTTTGCTATCTTCATAAATAGAAGTCACCCAACTGTTGCTCAAACTCTTATTATCGCGATAATTAGAACGATAAATGGTAAATTTGTTCCCGTCAAACTTATTCAAACCATCTCTGGTGCCAAACCAAATATAGCCTTTACTATCCTGAAAAATGGTAATCACAGAACTCTGTGACAACCCTTCTTTCGACGAAAAATGTTTGAATTTTAAATTATCCGATTCCTGCCCAAAAACGAATTGAAAAGGAACCACCAAAATCAAAAACAAAATGAGATAAATACTTTTTTTCATATTACGATACACTATTACTAATCCTCCAAAGTACAAATTAAAATCAAGCCAAGTCTTTCTTAAAATTATTTGGGCGTGCCACCCTAACTCAATCTGGCCAAAAGTTGTTTGCGCGCATCGGCCACATTGCATTAGGCTGTCGGGCTCTCGGCGCTACTTCGGTAGCCTGCCTCCATCACTCACGCAAAGCACAAGATTACAAAAATATTCCCCAATTAAATAACCGAAAAAACACCTACTTCTCGTAGGACAAGCGTACGAAAAAGAGGTGTTATTTTCAAGAATTAAACAAATTAAGGAAGTTCGCTAACCCAAGCAGGTACTTTCTTAAGTCTTATTTTTAATTGAGCGATATACAAGGAAGCCGGTTCAACCAAACCATCTAGTGACTCACCATAACGCAATTGCTCTTTAATGAAAGTAGTTCCTTCACTTTTGAATCCAACAATGGTGGGTTTCAACAATTTCCAGTAAATTTCTTTGGGAGGCCAAAATTCGAAGTTTTTCAATACAGGGCTCGTTTGTGTATAATTCCACAAAACCAATCCTTGCATATGATTGGGCATATTAAAAACAGATCCACCTGCTCTACTGCTCATAAATCCTCCTGTCACACCATCAAGCAACGTATTGCGAGGCTGACTAGAATGGGACTCAAAACAAGTCGTTGCTGGATACGTACAATCCCAAATCACCGTATTCATCGAGCAATGCGATGCGCCAAAAGAATGCCATTGCGAAGCTTCGTCAACACATTTTGCAATCAAAACATTAGTACTACCATTAGAAGCAATCGCATTGTGACCACCTGTGCCTGTAATTATGCAATTCAAAGCCGTAAAATTAGCAGACTGCGAAATTGTTGCTGCCGAACTACAATCCGTAAAACGACAATTTTTCATCCATGAATTGGTGGTTTTTGATATACTCACTAGCGAATAACCACTATCGTGTATCCAAGAAGCGTGATGCACAAACTTCTCTTTCCAGTTGCCCACAAAGGCTATATCTTCGATACCAATTTCTTCACTATTGGCAAATTTATACACTTCCCATTTGTACTTAGCATCTACTGCATACGGAATCGGCGCTGCCAATGTGATCGTTTGTCCTTTTATTTTTGCAATTTGGTACATCACACGTATTTCCAAACCTTTGTCTGTAATATACGTCCAAGTAGGATTCACTGCTACTTCACCAAATTCCGACTTTATGAAATCTGGATTAGTATCTAGAATCTTCAAAACAATCCAATCTCCTGCTTTCAATCCTTTGCTAGTACTCAGCTCTAAATCAAAGCTTCCTACTTTGGCGGAAGCCGCAACATCTCCCACTTTTTTATCGCTACCATTACTGGTAAAAGAAAACAAAGTAGGTACAGTCCACATTTTTTTTGGATCTGTAGGTTGCAAAGTATTTTTCATAAACAATTCGGTGCCATCCTTACCAGATCCGCTTCCTCTAAAGATGATTTTACTTCCTTTGGAAACTATTCGAGACAAATCATCCCCATCTTCATTCACCAAAAAGCGTCCTTTTGGAAAAAAAACAATCCCAGAACCATTTGCATTTGCCGCTTGAATCGCTTTTTGAATGGCCACTTTATCCGAAACAGCATCATTGGGTTTTGCGCCATAAGCAGTTACATCAAAAACCTTATAATTCAAGTCGTTCGGAATTCCAATTTCTCCATTGTGATAGCCCGCATAGGAAAAATCGGGGAGCACAGTGGCGTCCTTTTGATAGTTTTTGAAAATTTGTGCTTGTTTTTGGGCATTACAAAAAGTAGTACCCATAAATAAAGACAACATTCCTAAACACAGTTGGTTTATTCTTGGTGTAAACATCCTATTTATTTTTAATTGTATCATTTTTAAACTATTTGTAAAACTACCAATCTTTATTTTGATCTAACTTTTTATTCACCGATCTTTCTTTGGCGGGTATAGGATAAACCAAATGACGTGCAGTAACATTTTTACCTCCCAAACCTCCATAAGCTTGTGCTCCTCCATTGGTTGCGATTTCATTCCCAACAGAATTCATAGTGCTCACATATTTATTCCAACGAATTAAATCCAGGTGACGTGTCCCTTCAAAACACAATTCCAACATACGTTCGTTCTCTACTGCCAATTGAAAATCTGCTTTAGACAGTCCTGCGGCTGCATCTGCTACTACGCTAGCTGTTGCGATATTCAGACCAAAACCACGTCTTCTTACCTGATTCAATGCGTCATAAGCAATAGTTGTAGGTCCGTTTACTTGATTTTCAGCTTCGGCAATCATTAACAATACATCCGCATAACGTAATACTGGAAAATTAATTGGTCCATGGTTTTTATTTTTTGGGGATGACAACTCAAATTCTCTTCTCCATTTCGCACAATCTCTTCCGTAACCAGTCGTTATTGTTATTGGCACTTTGGCACCAGTAGCGTTGTTATAAGTAAACGGCGTTAACACCCAGTCACGACGTAAATCTCCCGTCTTATACCCTTTATACAGTCGTGCGGTTCCTTTGATAAAACCATAACTATATCCTAATGTTTGCGTTAGAGCTGCACTAGTCATGGTAATTCCATTAGTATTCCCTACACGACCAGTCTCTAGGTTTCCATCGCTTCTGTTTCCTAAGAAATCAATCTCCCACATACTTTCTTTAATATCATAAACATCTTGAGCATGATTAATAAAAATTTGACTGTATGCGCTATTGGTCAAACTAGAATTATAAGTAGTTCGCAGTCCATGTTCCCCTGAAGTTTGTACTTTTTTGGCCCATGATAATGCGTCTGCAAATTTAGTAGCATCGTTCATTGGGTATCCTGACATTTGCAAACAAACTCTAGCCAAAATTCCTTGTACTACTGTTTTTGAAACACGACTGGAATAACCAAATTCTGTTGAAGTACTGACTTTCTCTTCCGCATCTGTCATGTCTTTTAGAATTTGTCTATAAACGTCTTTCATAGGTGTTTGTGCCACATAAACATCATTAGGACTAGTTGTTGGTGTTAGTATCAAAGGAATATTTTCAAAGTGAGATACCAATAAAAAGTAATAATACCCTCTTAGAAATATAGCTTCCCCTAGAATAATTTTTCGTTTATTCTCATCCATCACGGGCAAGTCTACATTAGCAATTAAATCATTAGCACGATTAATTCCCAAATAACAACTTTGCCATAAACTATTGATGTCAGAGTTTGTTGGGTCAAAATTATTTACAAACACACCTGTTGAAACGGTGCTTCGAGCATAATATCCCTCATCCGTACAGCCATTGTAACGCAAAAACATACCGTTTCCATACAAGGCATCACTACCTAGCTGGTCATAAACACCTGCCAAAGCTTGGGTTAATCCCGCTTCATCGGTATAATATTGTTTGATTGAAATTTTATTGATCGGTTCAGTATTCAAGAAATCGTCACATGATACGACTCCTAGTGCAGTTATAAGTAATAATAATAGTGTCTTTTTCATCTTTTTTATTTTTTAGAATGAGATGTTAGTACCAAAAGTGATTGTTCTTGATCTTGGATACGCTGAGTAGTCAAATCCAGATGTTAAAGCTGAATTATAAGTGTTCACCTCAGGATCTGGTCCAGAATACTTAGTCCAAGTGTACAAGTTTTGAGCAGAAACATAAAGTCGAACTGATTTTAAACCGATTGATTTTATTCTTTTAGCATCTAGATTATATCCAAAAGAAACCGTTTTAAGTCTAAGAAAAGAACCATCCTCTACATAATGTGAAGAATATCCTCCTCCAAAATATCCTCTTGTTCTATAAATATCAGAATCTGGATTTTCAGGAGTCCAACGATCAGCATAACTTGCAAATTGATTCAAGTAAGAGGCCGTTTTAGTATTTCCTTCAAAAACAATTCTGTTGGCATTCATGATATCATTCCCATAAGACCATTGGAAAAACAGATTCAAATCAAACCCTTTATACCTAAAGTTGTTTGTAAATCCACCAGTATGCTTTGGTAACCCATGACCTATTTCAGTATAATCATCAGCATTTACAATCAAATCACCATTCAAATCTTGATATTTTATGTCTCCTGGTTGAATGTTGGCTCGGCTATTTCCGTTTGTAGTTACATTAGATTTTAAAGTATATATACCACTTCCATCTTTATCAAAATCGCTATACTTGTAAGTACCATCAGCCATGTAACCATACATAATTCCTAATGGTTTTCCGATTGTTGCGATGTATGCAGGCGTATTTTCCCATTGTGTATCCCAACGCAACGTACTCTCTAAAGTCGTTTGATTATCACTCAAAGCCAAAACTTTATTTTCATTAAAAGCAATATTAAAAGAAGTAGACCATGAGAAGTCTTTAGTTTTAATATTCTCTGTATTCAAAGTCAACTCTAAACCTTGATTTTGAATACTCCCCACATTTTTGATTGCAGTATTAAATCCAGAAGATTGTGGTAAAGAAGCTTTTAACAATAAGTCCTTGGTTGTTTTTTTATACACATCTGCCGATATGGTAATGCGCTGTTTAAAAAACCCTAAATCCAACCCTAAATCTGTTTGCTCTGTAGTTTCCCATTTTAACTTAGAATTACCCAAGTTGGTTGCCACTACATTAGGAGCATAATTATTATCAAACACATAATTACTTTCTAAGGGATTGTAATAATTTGTCAAGTAATCAAAATCTCCCACTCTATTGTTTCCTGTTTGACCGTAGCTAGAACGTATTTTTCCTTCTGATAAAACTTTGCTGTTTTTAAGGAAGTTTTCATTACTAAATTTCCATGATACAGCCGCCGATGGAAAATACCCCCAATGATTGTCTGCAGGAAATTTTGAAGAACCATCTGCTCTTATAGAAGCTGTAAACAAATACTTAGAATTATAATTATAATTTATTCTACCTAAGAATGAAGCCATTGACCATAAGGATTCAAAAGTGTCTACTCGTAATTGCGTCCCTTTATCTAAACCGTTCAAACCAAGAGACTCATACTCTAGTGGAATTTGATTAGCGCTTCTACCATAATTTTTAGTAGTTTCTTTTTGTAATGTAAAACCACCGAGTAAATTAATTAAATGTTTTTTATTAATTTTCTTATTCCAAGTCAAGGTGTTTTCATTTAACCAATTGCTTTTTTGCGCATAATCAATAGAACCATTAATTCCATTATTACTGCCTACATATCCGTATTGCGTATTGGTATTATTGAAAGAGTTACGCTGTACTCTTGTTTCGTTAACGCCAGCTGTAACCCTCAATTTTAAATCTGGTATAATATTATATTCAAAATAAGCATTTGTATTGAAATTTTTAGTGGTATTCAAACGATACAAATTACTCAAATTCAATAATGGATTTACTCTATAATCATTTACAGGATTCACATCTGGATCCAAAAGTTCTTCTTCAAGATTTGTCAAACCTGAGTCCAAAGGTTTGTATCCCCAAACTGAGAACATAATATTTGTAGACGAACTAAATTGTGATTGTGATGGACTAATTCCTGTTTGATCCAAGTGGCTATAGTTGGTACTAAAACCTAATTTAAACTTCTTATTAATGGTATGATCTACATTCAATCGGCCTTGAAAACGTTTGTAGTTGGAATTAATCAAAATCCCATCTTGGTCATTTAACGAAGTAGAGAAAGCGTATTTTGTTTTTTCATTCCCGCCTCTTACAGCAAAATTATAATTTTTCATAGGAGCTACTCTGGTCACTTTACCTTCCCAATCTTTGCCCGCAATACCTTTGTAATAATCCAACGTTTTTCCGTCAGACAAATAAATCTGTGTAGGTGATTTGTAGCTATTACCAGAAATTGGTGTTGGATCAAATTCAATTTGCGCTTTGACAAACTCATAAGGACTCAAAACATCTGTTTTTTTCAAATTCTCTTGAAAACCATAGGAAGCATCAAAACTAAATACTGGTTTTCCTGATTTTCCTTTTTTAGTTGTAATAACGATTACTCCATTTGCTCCTCTAGCACCATAAATAGCTGTTGCAGATGCGTCTTTCAAAACAATTAATGACTCAATATCTTGTGGATTGATTGCGTTGTTATTTGGGTTTTCAATTAAAAAGCCATCAATTACGTACAAAGGAGAATTGTCTTGCGTAACCGAATTGTTTCCACGAATGACGATATTCACTCCAGATCCTGGCTGACCATCAGAGGATGTTACTTGTACCCCTGCGATACGTCCCGCCAAAGCTTCGTCAAAAGAACGTACAGGTGCTTTTTGTAAATCTTCCACTGACAATTTCCCTACGGAACCAGTAAGGTCACTTCTTTTTTGAGTTCCGTATCCTACTACCACTATTTCATCAAGTGAAGTTGTGTTTCCCTCAAGAGTAATATTGATTATAGCTTTATTACTTATCGAAACTGTTTTTGATTTAAACCCGATGTAAGAGAAAGTCAGTTGACTCGTTGGATTTGCTTGTAATTTAAAATTTCCGTCACCATCAGTTTGAGTAGCTGTTTTGGTTCCTTTAACCATTACAGTAACTCCGGGTAATGGATCACTTAACTCATCTAGTACTTTTCCTGTCACAACTTTTGATTGTGCATTTGCGATCACTGGTATAGTGAGTAATAAAACAAGTGCAATCATTCTATTAAAGTCAGAAATCAATAACTTCTTTTTTTGTTTCATGTAGTTAATTTTATTCATAATGGTTTAGTTGGTTATTAGTAATCAATTTCAATAAGGTAAAATTACTTTTATCGAAAGAGAAAAAAGTGGTACAAATCGACCTTTGAAGAGGTGTATTTTGTTCGTACTCTAAAAAAACTCAGTAAAACAGGGGGGCTACGTATTAATAATTAAAAAATCCCCTATCAAAAATAGTAGTATTTATGATGATTTAAAATAATTAAACAAGGTTAACTCCCGAAAATTTGGCACTTATATTGATCGTTTTGACACTGTTTTTTTGATACCGTTACAGAACTCCCATAATTGTTTGACAATAATATCCTATTTTTACCCAACTTAATAAAATACAAGAATTGCAATGCCTACACTAAACTGGATTGGAAAAGAAAAAGTAATCAACCATCATCAAGATGTGCCTTATAAAATATTAGAACCACAATATGGTTTTACGGATGGCATTGAGCAAACGGAACCCAACAACAGTGGTAACAAAATAATTCACGGCGACAACCTGGAAGCCTTGAAAAGCCTTTTGCCCGAATACGAAGGCAAGATAAAATGCATCTACATTGACCCACCTTACAACACCGGAAACGAAAGTTGGGTGTATAATGACAATGTAAACCACCCAAAAATTAAAAAATGGTTGGGCGAAGTCGTGGGTAGTGATGGCGAAGATCTAACACGTCACGACAAATGGTTGTGTATGATGTACCCAAGATTGAAATTATTACATAAATTACTAGCTGACAATGGTGCAATCTTTATTAGTATTGATGAAAATGAAATGACAAATCTAAGGTTTTTATGTACTGAAATATTTGGAGAATCTAACTACATTTCTACAATTACAGTTATAGTAAAACCTGAAGGGAGACGATATGGTTTTTTTGCTAAAACACATGAATATATTCTCGTTTTTGCTAAAAAAGCAAATGATCTTTACTTAAATGAAATTGAAGTTGAAGGAACAAAATATGTGTATTTTGATGAAAAAGGAGGATTTAATTTAAAAGGGTTAAGAAATAGAAATGTTAAGTCTTTCAATTCTAATAACCGACCAAATCTTCGTTACCCCTTTTATGTAGATATAAATAATCCAGACAGTAATGGATTATTTCAAGTTAGTGTAGATCCTGTAGAAAGTTGGCTGCAAGTATTTGCAAGCACGGTCGAAGGGTTGGATAGTGTTTGGTGTTGGGGCACTGATAAAGCTAGAAAACAAAATGAAGACTTAATTGCTTATAAAGGCAATGACAATGAAATTAGAATATTTCAAAAAGAAAGAAAACTAACTCAAACTGCTAAAACAACTTGGGATAATAAAAATTTTCACTCTATAAAGGGAACCAAAGAGATCACAGAACTTATTGGGAAATCAATTTTCGACTTCCCAAAACCAGAAATGTTATTAAGGCAAATTATGACCATTGCTACTGATGAAGACGACATAATCCTCGACAGCTTCGCAGGTTCAGGAACAACGGCTCATGCAGTTTTAAATTTGAACAAGCAAGATGGCGGCAACAGAAAGTTCATTTTAATAGAAATGGAAGACTACGCCAATACTATTACTGCCGAGCGAGTAAAAAGAGTCATAAATGGCTACGGGGAAGATAAAAAAGCCATAGAAGGCACAGGCGGTAGTTTTGATTATTATGAATTGGGCGAACCTTTATTTCTGGAAGAAGACGTTTTGAACGAAGCCGTTGGTATTGACAATATCCTGAAATACATTTGGTATTCGGAGACCAGAACGGCATTTGCTAAAATTCAAAATTTAGAACAAGACAATTTTCGCATTGGCACAAAAGACCAAACCGATTATTATTTTTATTATACCAAAGATGCTGTTACTACAGTAGATTATGATTTTATGGCACGAATAAAACACAAAGCCAGTCAATACATCATCTATGCTGACAATTGTTTGTTAGAAAAAGATTTTATGTTGAAGCATCATATTATCTTCAAGAAAATCCCAAGAGATATAACTAAATTTTGAGTTATGAGTTATGAGTTATGAATTTTTGGGTATTCAAAAAATGAGTGAGAGTATTATTAAAAACAAGAGTTTTTTGTTTGCAATTAGAATTGTAAAATTATATCAATTACTTATTTCTGACCGAAAGGAATTTGTAATGTCTAAACAATTATTACGTTCTGGAACTTCAGTTGGAGCAAATATTCGTGAGGCAATCAATGGCCAAAGCAAAGCCGATTTTGTGCATAAACTTTCCATTTCTCAAAAAGAATGTGACGAAAGTTTGTATTGGCTAGAATTATTAAAAGAAACGAATTACATAACAGAAATTGAATTTGAAAGTATAAATAAAGATGCCCTAGAAATATTAAAAATTTTGAAAAGCATTATTACTACAACCAAAAATAAAAAATAATTAGAAGTTTTTCCGGGCAACTCATAATTCATAATTCATAACTTTATAAAAATGACTGATTTCATATTATATACCGCCCCAAGCGGAGTGGTTCGCGTAGATGTTTTGCTTCAAAACGAATCAGTTTGGCTTACTCAAAAAGCTATTGCTGAATTATTTGGGGTACAGAGACCTGCTATCACAAAGCACTTAATCAATATTTTTGAATCGGGCGAACTAGAAGAAAATTCAGTTAGTTCCATTTTGGAACATACTGCCGAGGATGGTAAAATATACAATACAAAATTCTATAATTTAGATGCTATAATTTCTGTAGGCTATAGAGTAAATTCGACCAAAGCGACACAGTTTAGAATTTGGGCAACGCAAACCCTAAAAGAATACATAATTAAAGGATTTGTACTTGATGATGATCGGTTAAAACAAGGACAAACACTTTTTGGCAAAGACTATTTTAGAGAGTTATTACAAAGAGTTCGTTCCATACGTGCAAGCGAAAGAAGAATATACCAACAAGTAACCGATATTTTTGCAGAGTGCTCCATTGATTACGATAACAATGCCGAAATAACTAAAGCCTTTTACGCAACGATTCAAAATAAATTCCATTTTGCCATAACAGGCAATACTGCAGCCGAAATTATTGCTATCTCAGCTGATAGCAAAAAAGAAAATATGGGATTAACTTCGTGGAAAAACGCACCCGAAGGAAGAATACTAAAATCGGATGTTATAATTACTAAAAATTATTTACAGGAAAAAGAAATCAAACAATTAGAGCGAACCGTTACGGGTTATTTTGATTACATTGAAGGGTTGATAGAACGAGAAAACACGTTCACAATGCAAGGATTAGCTACTAGCGTGAATAAATTCCTTACTTTCAATGACTATAAAGTACTTGAAGGAAAAGGCAAAATAAAAAAAATTACTGCTGATAAAAAGGCGATAAAAGAATATGAGACATTTAATAAAACCCAAAAAATAATCTCCGACTTTGACAAAGTTGTTAAGGGATTGGGGAAATAGTTAGGAGTTATGAATTAGGAGTTATGAGTGAAAGTATTATTAAAAATAAAAGTTTTCTGTTTGCCATACGTATCGTAAAGTTATATCAATTACTGACTTCCGAGCGAAAAGAATACGTATTGAGCAAGCAACTATTACGTTCAGGAACATCAATTGGCGCCAATGTACGTGAAGCGTTAAACGGAGAAAGCAAAGCTGATTTTATTCATAAACTTGCCATTTCTCAAAAAGAATGTGACGAATCAATGTATTGGTTTGAATTATTAAAAGCAACCAATTACATAACAGAAGCTGAATTTGAAAGTATAAATCAGGACGCTTCTGAACTATTGAAAATTTTAAAAAGCATTATTATTACAACGAAAAGTAAAAAATAGAAAATAATTAGGAGTTATGAATTAGGAGTTGCACTGAACAACTCATAATTCATAATTCATAACTCATAACTCATAAAAATGGAGTTAAAATCCTATCAGCAACAAGTTATTACCGATTTAGATGTATTTTTAGAATATCTCCAAAATTATGACACACCAACCCTTGCCTTTAAACAGTATTGGGAAGACAAAGTTGGTGCCTATGAACTGAAACTTGACGGTACTTATAGCGGAATGACACCCTATAAAGATAACATCAAAAACACACCACACATTGCTATAAAAGTACCAACAGCTGGAGGTAAAACCTTCATTGCTTGCAATGCTATTCACTCTATATTTAGCAGTTATGACAGTAGTCGTCCTAAGGCGGTTGTTTGGCTTGTGCCCTGGAGTAATCTGCTGCAACAAACAGCCTCCAATCTTTCTGATTCGGCACACCCTTACCGTCAAAAATTAAATACTTTATTCAACCATAGTGTAGAAGTTTATGAAAAAGAGAGCCTCTTGCAAGGCGCAAATTTCAACCCTACCTCTGTCTCCGAACAATTAAATATTTTTGTTTTCAATTTCAGCAGTTTACGAATCAATTCTAAGAAAAAAGACGACCGCAAAATATACCAACAAAATGGCGCTTTGGAAGCTTTTAGAGATAGTATTGTGGCACAAGATTTAGTTTTGCCCGACACTGACGAAAGCGCTTTAATAAACGTGATTAGAAGCTTAAACCCATTAGTCATTGTTGATGAAAGTCACAATGCCGAAAGTGATTTAAGTATTGAAATGCTCCAAAATCTTAATCCTTCTTTTATTTTAGATCTAACTGCAACTCCAAAGAAAAATAGTAACATAGTTAGTTATGTAAATGCCATTGAGTTAAAGAAGGAACACATGGTAAAATTACCTGTTATCGTTTACAACCATAGCCGAAAAGAAGAGGTAATTAATAGTGCTTTGCATTTACAAAGACAGTTAGAACAATTGGCGATTCAAGAACATTTGGATGGTGGAAAAATGATACGACCTATTATTTTATTTCAAGCGCAATCTAATATCAAAGGAAGCGACAATACCACCTATATTAAGATTAAAGAAAAACTAATCGAGTTAAAAATTCCCGAAGAACAAATCAAGATCAAAGTCAGTGGTTTGGACGAGCTAAAAGGAATTGATTTGATGGACGGAAAATGTCCTGTTCGATACATCATAACAATCAATGCTTTAAAAGAAGGATGGGATTGTCCATTTGCTTACATCCTTGCTTCATTGGCCGACAAATCTTCCGCAGTGGAAGTAGAACAGATCTTAGGACGTGTTTTGCGCCAACCTTATGTAATCAAACATAAAGAACCGTTATTGAATCTTTCTTTCGTTTTAACTGCTTCGGCTAAATTCAATGAAACTTTAGACAATATTGTTAAAGGATTACAAGATGCAGGTTTTAGTAACAAAGATTATTATGCCGAAGAAATTATAAACGAAACAGCAACCGCTCCTTTATCGGATAAAGAAGCATTGACTAATGAATTGTTTGGCAGTACAGAAGTTGTAACAGATAAATCTTTTGATGATGCTGATATTACGAATATTAATGTAAGTGCTATTGATTATGATCCAACACAAAACACTTCGTCAACAATTAAAACAGGAGCACTAAATAAAATCACACAAAAAGCAATTGAGGAAGGCAAAGCATTTGAAACTAGATTGACTACAGATACTGGAGACAATACGGAATACCTTTTAAGAGAAATGGGAAAAGAGCCAAAAAGATATAAAATAGTAGAACACTTCCATCAAGTAGCAGAAAATATTGAATTACCTCAATTTTACAAAAAACTTGATGCCGATATCTTAAGTCAAGAATTAATTTTTGAAGAGTTAAGTCAGGGCGAAGTTTTCTTAAACAAAGAACAATTATTATCCAATTTTAAACTTTCCTCAAAAGATATTGAAATTGATTTCAATAGCGTTAGTGCTGAAATTGTAAAAGTAGATTATGACGAAGTACGTAAAGATGCCATGATTTCTAAATTTAGCATTCAAGCCAAAAAACTACTTGTAAATGCTATTGTAGCGAAACCGAAAGAGAAACAAGTAAAAGACATTACGAATATAATGATTTCTAAAATCGGGAACATGACTCCAATTACAGAGCCCGAAATTAGAAAATACATAGAACGCATCTTTAGTGAGTTCACGACAGAAGAAATAATTGATGCCGTTAATAATGAGTACAACTACGTTTATAAAATCAAAGCTAAAATTATTGAGTTGTCAAACCAATTTGCAAAAGAAGAATTCGGCAGATTGTTAGACACCAATAAAATTATCGTGAAACCAAGTTTTAAATTTAAAGAAACACTAGTTCATACCAAAGAGGGTGCTAAAATAGACAAATCTTTGTATGAACGAGAAGGCGATATGAACAGCTTCGAACAGCGCTTAATAATGGATGTAGCATCGCAAGAAAACATTTTATTTTGGCATAGAAATTCAGTAAGCAAAGACAAAGGTTTTTATTTAAATGGATTTAGCACTAATCATTATCCTGATTTTATTTTACAGACTCAAAAAGGCAACATTATCTTAGTAGAAACAAAAGGAGACTTTTTGGATAACGATGATAGTAAAGCTAAAAATATCTTAGGAAAGAAATGGGCTGAAAAATCTGGTAATAATTACAAATACTTTATGGTATTTGAAAACAAAAATGTTGAGGGATGTTATACGGCTAAAAATTTCATTCAAATTATAAGCGAACTTTAGAATACTATTAGAAAAATTCCTAATACCAAACACTCTCATATTGCAAAAGCTTTATGGGAGTTTTTTTATCCAATTATTTAATATTAGGATTAAAAACTATTAAAAGAAGTAAAAGTGGAAAGTAGATACAAAAAAGTTGGCCACCCTTTTACCCCTAAAAAGCAAAAAGCCTCTCAATCATACGATTAAGAGGCTTTTAAGTACCCGGAGCCGGAGTCGAACCGGCACGGTTTCCCACAGGTGTTTGAGACCAGCGCGTCTACCAATTCCGCCATCCGGGCTTAGCAGACAGAAATGACGACAGTCATTTCAACGCAATAAAGAGATATTTAATGGTAGTCAAACATCTTGTTTCTTTAACACGGTGCAAATGTATAAAAAAAATCAAAACATTCTAATAAAAAAACTAAAATTTTCTCTTTCAGAGTTCGATTTTTTTTCTAAATTTGCAGTTCGTAAAAACAGGGCACACTAACTAACTACAAAACAACAAATTAAATGTCACATACAGAACCAGAAGCTAAAATATTTGCTTGTTCACAAAGTGTCTATCTTGCTGAGAAGATTGCTGATAAATATGGTATCCCACTAGGAAAAATGACAATGTCTACCTATAGTGATGGAGAATTCCAACCTTCTTATGAAGAGTCTATCAGAGGATTACGTGTATTTATTGTATGCTCAACTTTTCCATCTGCAGATAATTTAATGGAACTTTTATTGATGATTGACGCTGCAAAACGCGCATCAGCAAGACACATTACTGCTGTAATTCCTTACTTCGGTTGGGCAAGACAAGACAGAAAAGACAAGCCAAGAGTTCCGATTGGAGCTAAATTAGTGGCTAAATTATTAGAAACTGCCGGAGCAACTCGTATCATGACTATGGATTTGCATGCAGATCAAATTCAAGGATTCTTTGAAAAACCAGTAGATCATCTTTTTGCCTCTACTATTTTCTTACCTTATATAGAGAGTCTAAAATTAGACAACCTTATGATCGCATCACCTGACATGGGTGGATCTAAAAGAGCCTATGCTTATTCTAAATTTTTAAATTCAGAAGTGGTTATCTGTTACAAACAAAGAAAAGAAGCCAACGTTATTGCAACCATGGAATTAATTGGTGAAGTAAAAGGCAAAAACGTAATACTAGTAGACGACATGATTGATACTGGTGGAACACTTGCTAAAGCTGCTGACTTAATGATTGAAAAAGGAGCATTAAGCGTTAGAGCTATTTGTACACATGCTATTTTATCTGGAGATGCCTACGAAAAAATAGAAAACTCTAAGTTATTAGAATTAATCGTTACCGATTCTATTCCATTAAAGAAAGAATCTAAAAAAATCAGAGTAGTAAGTTGTGCACCATTATTTGCAGAAGTAATGCACATGGTACAACACAACAACTCTATCAGCGGGAAGTTTTTGATGTAACTAGAAGAAGTCCTTAGTAAAAAACTACAGACTACAGAAAATTTACTAAAGACTTAGGACTAAATGCTTAGGACTAAAAAAATGAATTATTAACAATTATATATTTTACAATGAAGTCGATTACAATTAAAGGATCAGAAAGAGAAAGCGTGGGCAAAGTAGCAACTAAAGCCTTACGTAATGCTGGAGCGGTTCCTTGCGTTTTATACGGAGGAGATCAACCAGTGCACTTTTCAGCAGAAGAAAAAGCATTTAAAACTTTGGTTTACACTCCAAACGCACATACAGTTGTGATTGAATTGGAAAATGGTAAATCATTAAATGCAATTTTACAAGACATTCAGGTTCACCCAGTGTCTGACAAAATTTTACACTTAGATTTCTTTCAAACTTTTGAAGATAAAGAAGTTACTATTGAAGTTCCTGTAAAAGTTACAGGTGTATCTAAAGGTGTTCTTGCAGGTGGTGTTTTACGTTTGAACAATCGTAAATTAAAAGTTAAAGCTTTACCAAAAAATCTTCCTGATTTTGTTGAAGCTGACATTACTCCACTTGAAATGGGTAACAAATTGTACGTTACACAAGTTGGTGCACCTGAGTACGCAATCATGCACCCAGACAACACAGTTGTTTGTCAAGTAAGAATTTCTCGTGCAGCTATGAAAGCAGCTCAAGAAGCAGCGAAAGCAGCAAAAGGAGCTCCTGCAAAAGGAAAGAAAAAATAATATTTTTTCAAATACTCTACCAAAAAGACTGTCCCAAAAGACAGTCTTTTTTTTTACCTTTGGTTCATGAAGACACTTCCTCAATCACTTCTTGCCAAACTCCAAAAAAGAACAGATTCCAATGCGTTAAGACAATTGGGAACCACTTCCAACAGAATAGATTTTTCATCTAATGACTATATCGGATTTTCGCAGTCCAAAGTTATTTTTGAGCAAACGCATCAATATTTACTTGATACTAATTACACTCAAAACGGCGCTACTGGTTCTAGACTCATTTCTGGAAACCATGAAGTATATTCTACAATAGAAAAAGAAATTGCCAACTTCCACCAATCGGAATCAGCTTTGATATTTAATTCTGGTTATGATGCTAACGTGGGTTTTTTTAGTTCAGTTCCACAAAAAGGCGATTTCATTTTGTATGACGAATTGTGTCACGCTTCGATTCGTGACGGAATTCAGTTGTCACACGCAAAAGCATACAAATACGACCATAACGATTTTGAAGATTTAGAACGCTTGATTCTAAAATTCAACACCTCCAATACTCCCATTTACATTGCTACAGAAAGTGTCTTTTCTATGGACGGCGACAGTCCCAATTTAGGACAATTAGCCATTCTGTCTACAAAATACAATTGCTATTTGGTCATTGACGAAGCTCATGCCCTTGGTGTTTATGGCGAAAACGGACAAGGACTGGTACAATATTTAGGAATCGAAAACCAAGTTTTTGCCCGAATTATGACTTTTGGCAAAGGATTGGGTTGTCATGGGGCAGCCGTTTTAGGATCGAAAGATTTACAATCCTATTTAGTCAATTTTGCTCGAAGTTTTATATATACCACTGGACTGAATCCGCATGCTGTAGCGACGATTGGAATTGCTTATCGAAATTTAGAAGCTCAATCTGAAAATATATCTCGCTTACGAGAGAACATATTGTGGTTCAACCAAGAGAAAAAAATGGCAGGATTGCAACCTTTATTTGTTCGTTCCAAGTCGGCAATACAATGCGCGATTATTCCAGGGAACGAAAAAGTAAAAACTATTGCAAGGCAGTTGCAAGAGAAAGGTTTTGAAGTCAAAGCCATCTTATCGCCTACTGTTCCCGAAGGCCAAGAACGTTTGCGTTTTTGTTTGCATAGCTATAACACAAAAGAGGAAATAACAGAACTACTATCTTTACTGAGTTCTTTTGTGTTTTAAAACAATTATACTAGCATTTAAGTTAACAACTATCTTTTTAAACCATTAAGAAAATTAAGCGTTTTATTAACTCCATACAACTTTATAGCAAATTCTACATCTTGAAGCTGTACACGTTTTACATTAGACCATTAAGAAAATGTTGCTTTTCGAAACAGTGTTTTATAAAAACTTTGTGAATCTTCTTTTCTATCTTTGTGAATCTTTGCGAAATACTAACACATGAAATTATTTATCACAGGAATATCTACCGATGTTGGCAAGACCGTTGCCTCGGCTATTATCACCCAATCATTAGAAGCTGATTACTGGAAACCCATACAAGCGGGAGATTTAGAAAATTCGGACACTATAAAGGTAAAATCGTATGTGTCGAATGCCAAATCGAAATTTCACAACAATAGCTATGCGTTGCTGACTCCTGCAAGTCCGCATCATGCGGCGGCATTGGACGGAATTACGATTGACATCAACCAAATCACAGAACCAGAAACCGCAAACCATTTGGTTATTGAAGCTGCTGGTGGAATATTTGTTCCGCTAAATGATAACGATACCATTATTGATCTCATCAAACCCGATTATAAAATAATTGTGATTTCGAGACATTATTTAGGAAGTATCAATCACACTTTGTTGACTATTGAAGCTTTGAAAAATAGGAATCTACAGGTTGCTGGAATCATCTTTAGTGGTGATGAAAATCAAGCAACAGAATCGATTATTTTGAAGAAAACAGGAGTGAAATTTTTGGGCCGAATTGAACAAGAGCCTTATTTTGACCAAAATGTAGTTAAAGAATATGCGGATTTGTTTCGAGAAAAGCTGCTGAATTTGTGATTTTAACCACAAAGACACGGAGAAGGCACAAAGATTTTTTTTTAATTAACGATTGTTGATTTTTGACTTAACCACTAAGACACAGAGAAAGCACAGGGTTCACAAAGGGTTTTTATCACATTGAATCGAAGAAGAATAACAATTAAAGTCCCAACACTTCGAGATTGATTTTGTCATCATACAGATTCAACACATTGAGCGTAAAGAGCCGTAGGCTCGACACACGTTACAGGGACGGGTTTCAACCCGTCTATTTCAAAAACGTCAATGAATATTGACAATCATAATCGATTATAGCGCTCGCGTGAAGGATTGAGGTGAGCTACCGAAGTAGCACCGAAAGCCTGACAGCTGCTAGGAATAGGGGCTTATAACCGCAAAGATTGTTGCCCCTATTTCTAGATGGTGGCACGCCCAAATTATTCATTATATTTTACGTCATCAGCACTTGAAGGATCTGAAACCCTTCGAGGGTTAGAAAAAAACAACCTACCAAACAAGGGTGTTCTAGAATGACTGTGTATCTTTGCCACAAACTACACCCATGACATTAGCAGAAAGAAATCAAAAGCACAATTGGCATCCTTATACACAACATAAAACAGCACAAAGACCTATTGCGATTGTCAAAGGCGAAGGCGCCTTGTTGTGGGACGAGGACGGCAAGGAGTATATTGATGCGATTGCGTCCTGGTGGGTGAACCCTTATGGTCACTCGAATCCTGTGATTGCCGATGCGATTTATAAGCAGTTGACGACTTTGGAACACGTGCTTTTTGGCGGATTTACGCATGAGCCTGCGGTGGAACTTTCGGAAAAGCTGATAGCGGTTTTGCCTGCGAATCAAAATAAACTATTCTATTCGGATAACGGTTCGACATCTGTGGAGATTGCGATTAAGGTTTCGATGCAGTACTTTTTTAATAAAGGGGTGAAGAAAACGAAAATTATCGCTTTTGAAGACGCTTTTCATGGCGATACTTTTGGAGCGATGGCGGCAAGTGGTATTTCGTTTTTCATGGAAGCTTTTAAAGATTCTTTGATTGAAGTGGTACGAATTCCTGTTCCTACCGCTGGAAATGAAGAACTGTCACTGAAAACTTTGAAGGATTTGGCGGTTACCAATGAATTTGCTGCTTTTATATTTGAGCCTTTGGTACAAGGTGCGGCTGGAATGGTGATGTATGAAGCCGAAGTTTTGGATAAATTAATTGCAATTTGCAAAGAAAATCAGGTTTTTACAATTGCTGATGAAGTGATGACGGGTTTTGGAAAAACAGGAAAGAATTTTGCCTGCGATTACTTGACCGAAATGCCCGATATGATGTGTATTTCGAAAGCCTTAACTGGTGGCGCTATCCCTATGGCGATTACGAGTTTTACTCAAGAAATTTTTGATGGTTTTTATGATGACGACATCAACAAAGCATTGTTTCACGGGCATACATTTACGGCCAATCCTACGGGTTGTGCAGCGGCTTTGGCGAGTTTGCAATTGTTACAATCGGACGAAATGCAGGCTAACATTGCTCGTGTAAATAAAAGTCATTTGGTATTTGAATCCAAAATAAAACAGCATCCCAAGGTGGTAACAACTCGCGTTTTGGGCGTTATTTTTGCTTTGGAAATTAAAACCGAAAATGCAGAATCGTATTATGGTACTTTTCGAAATAAATTGTACAATTTCTTTATCGAAAATGGGGTGATTCTAAGGCCTGTTGGGAATATCGTTTACATTTTACCTCCTTATGTAATGACCGATACTCAATTGACAAAAACTTATAACCTGATTGAAAGGGCTTTAAATACTTTTTAATTTAAAAATGAGATTTAGCTAAAAAACCAATTGTTAAAAAAGTATTATTGATTTTTATAACAACAATTAAAGTCTCAATTTAATTGTTGTTATAATGCGACTTAAACAGACAAAAACGTATATTTTCTTATATTAGTTTTAACAAAATATGTCATACAACGTTTTTTTCTTTGTTTAATCGAGTATTTATCAACTCAAGGCTATCCACCTTCGTTTTCCTACAATATATTTATAGCAAGCAAACATTGTACGGGTTCACAGCAGTCATTTGGCTTTTGAAAATAAAATAAAACAGCGTCCTAAAGTAAAAACAACTCGCGTTTTGGGCGTTAATTTGCTTTGGAAATTAAAACCGAAAACCAAGAATCATATTATGGTGCTTTCCGTAATAAACTATATAATTTCTTTTTCGAAAACGGAGTGATTCTAAGCCCTGTTGGGAAAATCGTTTACATTTCACCTCCTTATGTAATGACCGATGCTCAATTAAAGAAAAACTACAACCTGATTGAAAGGGCTTTAAACACTTTTAAATTTAAAAATGAGATTAAGCTAAAAAAACAATTGTTAAAAAAATATCCCTATTTTAAAAAAGTGTTATTGATTTTTATGATAACAATTAAAATCTCAATTTAATTGTTATCATAATGCGGCTTAAACAGACAAAAACATATATTTTCTTACATTAGTTTTAACAAAATCTGTCATACAACGTTTTTTTCTTTATTTAATCGAGTATTTATTAACTCAAGGCTATTCACCTTTTTTTTCCTACAATATATTTATAATTTGCACTCTTTAAACTAAATAGTGTAATCTTTTTCAGATACTATTTATTACAATTAAAAGGTAAAATACCACAAGAATTTATAATATGGAAAACAATTACGGTTTGAACTTTTTTAGTAAAAAAGCAATTTTTATTACCTTTTTATTAGTAACATTATTTGTTTCTTCAATAATATCAGCTCAAGTGCCTATTTTCGAAAATCCAACCTACATAGATGGAAGTGGTACTGATAAAACTGCAGGTGCTAAATACATTTATTACAATGTTGTCACAGTTGACGGTGTTAAAGTGGATGCCGTTGTTACTATTAACGGTATAAAAGATGCTGTACTCGTAGATGTAGATAATGCAAATAATGGATCCGGCCTTCTTCTAAATAGATTTCAGCCCACGATAAAAACAACAAAAGATGGAGGTTATGTCGAGTTTATATTTGAATTTTATAAATCTGGAACTTATTTCACCTCTTCAAAACTTCTTGTTGAACTTAATTCATTTAAGTTAGAGGCCCTAGACATTGATGGTAACGAATATTTTGAAGCAATTATTCCTAGTACTGCCTATTACACCTTAAATACCCCTACAACTTTAACTGTATCTACTACAAAGACCCCACCTTTCACAAGGTTTCAAGGGGAAACTAGCTCAGTAGACCCGATTAAGATAACTGACACCCCCTACATTGCAGTAGTAAATTATCCAAATACCAACACTGTAAAATTTAGATATGGTAGATCAATTGGCAACTCTAATGTTAGACAATACTCATTAAGCTTCGGAGAAGTTTCATTTGACGTACCAACAGCACCAGTTGCAGTAAAGGATTCCAAAACTGATCAACCTACTGGAAACGTAAGTCTTAATGTAACATTAAATGACTCTGATGCAAACAATAATTTAGATAAAGGTACGGTAGACTTAAATCAAACATTATCTGGAGTTCAAAACTCATTAATTGTCTCAGGTGAAGGAACTTGGTCCGTTGATTCTGATGGGATGGTTACTTTTACCCCATTAGCAACATTTAAAGCTGACCCTACTCCTATCAAATACACTATTAAAGATACAACTGGACTTGTTTCAAACCAAGCCAGCATTACAATCACTTATGTCAAAGCTGATCTATTAATCCTTAAAATAGTCAATAATAGTTCTCCAAATTTTAGTGAAAATGTGATTTTTACTTTAAAAGTCACCAATAATGGTCCAAATAATGCAACTGGAGTAATCGTAGGCGACCTATTGCCTTCAGGCTACACTTATGTAAGTGACAATGGTTCTAGCAACTATAATTCTTCAACAGGAAAATGGACAATAGGTTCAATTGAAAATTCAGGAACCGCTACGCTAACTATTACTGCAAAAGTAAAAGCAACAGGGGCTTATGAAAATATTGCTTCCGTTTCTGGAAATGAATATGATACTGATTTAACTAACAATATTTCAAAATCCAAACCAACACCTAAACAATCAACGGTTACAATTACCACAATTGCAGCAAACTTCAAGGCACAATGTAATGGTTCTGGCAATACTACCGAATTAAATAATTGGCTAAGTACTCATGGTGGCGCTAGCGCAACAACAACTTGTTCTAATACATCAATAACTTGGACTCACGATTACACTGCTCTATCAAATTTATGTGGTGCTACAGGGTCAGCGACTGTAACTTTTACAGCTAAAGATAATTGTGGAAATACAGCAACGACAACAGCTACTTTTACAATCAGTGACGATATTTATCCAACTTTCACCAGTTTTCCTAATGGAAACACTAACAACCAACCATTATGTGAAAACATGCCAGCTTTAAAATTCACTAGTTACACTGAAGTTTCAGGGGACGGAAATATAAATACTTTTTTATTAAATGAAGTCTTTAAATTTCCAAACGTTGCACCAAATATCTATGCATTAGTAAAAATAAATGGATTACAAAATGCAACCGTTAAACTTTTAGATGATAATTCTAACAGTACTTCTACAGATGGTTTTACACCTCAAACAAATTTCTCAGTAAATGGAACGGGACAACAAGCATGGATCGAATATAAAATCGATTTTTATGATGCTACTACAAATGCGCTGGTAAATATGCCTTCATTTTATGCTAATTTTAGTGATATAGATGGAAATAATAATTTTGCTGAACAGAACTGGACTGAATTAACTGCAGATTATACTGTTGATAGTCCAACAGAATTAACGATCAGTAATAGTTCACAATGGATTGTTGCAACTGCAGGAACCACAGAATATAATGGAGTTTCAAATTCGAACCCACAAGTTAACATTTCTGCACGATACCAAGGTGTTACGGGTTTAATATTTAGAGTAGGTGTTATATCTAGAAATGGAAGTCAATCAGGTAATGGAAGACAACATAATGTTGAATTTGGTTGTTCTACAAACTACACAACACCATCAACAATCACTGATGAGATAACAGTAGAATGTGACAGTGTTCCCGCTGCAGAAACACTAACTGCTACTGATAATTGTGGAAATGCTGTAGTTACCTTTAATGAAGTAAAAACAAATGGTAATTGCGCAAACAATTACGTCTTAACTAGAACTTGGACCGCTACTGACGAATGTGGAAAATCAGTTAAAAGAATTTTAAAAATAAACGTAAAAGATACTAAAGCTCCAACTTGGACTTCAGCAGCAAGTTCTTTAAACAAAACTATTCAATGTAGTGATGCTAGCGGTTTGACTACTGCACAAGCTTTAGCTCCTGTTGCTACTGACAATTGTGGTGGAACAGTAACGTATACTAAAACATCTGGTACTTTTGTAGCGGGGTCTTGTGCCAATAGCGGAACATACACCAACACTTGGATTGCTAAAGATGTTTGTTTAAACACAAGCACTACTTTTACGCAAGTAATTACTATTATTGATAACACTGCTCCTACTTGGACTTCAGCAGCAAGTTCTTTAAACAAAACTATTCAATGTAGTGACGCTAGCGGATTAACTGCTGCACAAGCTTTAGCTCCTGTAGCTACTGACAACTGTGGTGGAACGGTAACATATACTAAAACTTCTGGTGCTTTTGTAGCGGGGTCTTGTGCTAATAGCGGTACATACACCAACACTTGGATCGCTAAAGATGTTTGTCTAAATACAAGCACTACTTTTACGCAAGTAATTACTATTATTGATAACACTGCTCCAACTTGGACTACTGTTGCAGAAAACCTAAACAGAACTATTCAATGTAGTGACGCTAGCGGATTAACTGCAGCACAAGCTTTAACTACTGTAGCTACTGATAACTGCGGTGGAACGGTAACATATACTAAAACTTCTGGTGCTTTCGTAGCAGGGTCTTGTGCAAATAGCGGGACATACACCAACACTTGGATCGCTAAAGATGTTTGCTTAAATACAAGCACTACTTTTACGCAAGTAATAACTATTATTGACAACACTGCTCCAACTTGGACTTCAGCAGCAAGTTCTTTAAACAAAACTATTCAATGTAGTGATGCTAGCGGTTTGACTACTGCACAAGCTTTAGCTCCTGTTGCTACTGACAATTGTGGTGGAACGGTAACATATACTAAAACTTCTGGTGCTTTCGTAGTAGGGTCTTGTGCCAATAGCGGGACATACACCAACACTTGGATTGCTAAAGATGTTTGTTTAAACACTAGTACTACTTTTACGCAAGTAATAACTATTATTGACAATACTGCTCCAACTTGGACTTCAGCAGCAAGTTCTTTAAACAAAACTATTCAATGTAGTGACGCTAGTGGATTAACTGCTGCACAAGCTTTAGCTCCTGTTGCTACTGACAATTGTGGTGGAACGGTAACATATACTAAAACTTCTGGTGCTTTCGTAGTAGGGTCTTGTGCCAATAGCGGGACATACACCAACACTTGGGTTGCTAAAGATGTTTGTTTAAACACAAGTACTACTTTTACACAAGTAATAACTATTATTGACAACACTGCTCCTACTTGGACTTCAGCAGCAAGTTCTTTAAACAAAACTATTCAATGTAGTGATGCTAGCGGTTTGACTACTGCACAAGCTTTAGCTCCTGTTGCTACTGACAATTGTGGTGGAACGGTAACATATACTAAAACTTCTGGTGCTTTTGTAGCGGGGTCTTGTGCTAATAGCGGGACATACACCAACACTTGGATTGCTAAAGATGTTTGTTTAAACACAAGCACTACTTTTACGCAAGTAATTACTATTGAAGATACTACAGCGCCAATATTCGAAACTCTACCTGCTGAAACATCAATTTCATACACTGCTACTCCTTCTTTCCAACAAGCAGTAGCAACAGATAATTGTAGTAATGTTACTTTAACATATAAAGACGTTGCTAGTACTCCAAACTGTAATGGATCTTATTCTATAACTAGAACTTGGACAGCTAAAGACTTATGTTTAAATATATCTACAGCAACGCAAACAATTAACATCAATGAAGCCAAAATTTTAGCTAAAAATGACATTGGAAATTCAGTTAATGGATTTACAGGTGGTACTTCATTTACTAACGTCTTAGGCAATGATACCTTTGACAATCAACCAGTACTTAATTCACAAGTTACAACTTCATTTGTTTCTTCAACAAATTCTGGAATTACTCTTTCTGGAACAAATGTATTAGTAGCACCTGGGACACCATCAGGTAATTATAGTTTAACATACAAAATATGTAGTGTTTCTGCTAATTGCGCTTGTTCAACAGCAACTGTATCAGTTAAAGTGTTTTCTGCTATTATCGATGCAATTGATGATGTTGCTACAACTCCTGTGAATGGTTTTGTGGGCGGAATAGCTTTCACTAATGTATTGGTGAATGATAAATTAAACGGAGTTCTTGTTGATCCAACTAAAGTGACTACTTCTTTTGTTTCTGCAACTAATGCCGGAATCACTCTTGTGGGAACTGATGTAAATGTTGTCGCAGGAACTCCTGCTGGAAACTATGAATTGGTTTACAAAATATGTGAAAACATAAATCCTCTTAATTGTGATGAGGCAAAAGTTACACTAACAGTAGCCAAGCCTGTTATCGATGCAATTGACGACGTTGCTCTAACTGCCGTTAATGGTTTTGTGGGCGGAACAGCTTTTACTAATGTATTGGTGAATGATAAATTAAACAATGTTATTGTAGATCCTGCTAAAGTGACTACTTCTTTTGTTTCTGCAACTAATGCCGGAATCACACTTGTTGGGACTGACGTAAAAGTTGCGCCTGGTACGCCAGCGGGTGACTATGAGTTGGTTTACAAAATATGTGAAAACATAAACTTAACTACGAACTGTGACGATGCAATTGTTAAAGTGAAAGTGTCTGCTGCAACTATCGAAGCTAATGATGATACTGCTCCTACTGCCGTAAACGGTTTAGCAGGTGGTACAGCTTTCACTAATGTATTGGTGAATGATAAATTAAACGGAGTTCTTGTTGATCCAACTAAAGTGACTACTTCTTTTGTTTCTGCAACTAATGCCGGAATCACACTTGTTGGAACTGACGTAAAAGTTGCGCCTGGTACACCAGCGGGTGACTATGAGTTGGTTTACAAAATATGTGAAAATATAAACTTAACTACAAACTGTGACGATGCAATTGTTAAAGTAAAAGTGTCTGCTGCAACTATCGAAGCTAATGATGATACTGCTCCTACTGCCGTAAACGGTTTAGTAGGTGGTACAGCTTTCACTAATGTATTGGTGAATGATAAATTAAACGGAGTTCTTGTTGATCCAACTAAAGTGACTACTTCTTTTGTTTCTGCAACTAATGCCGGAATCACACTTGTTGGGACTGACGTAAAAGTTGCGCCTGGTACGCCAGCGGGTGACTATGAGTTGGTTTACAAAATATGTGAAAACATAAACTTAACTACAAACTGTGACGATGCAATTGTTAAAGTGAAAGTGTCTGCTGCAACTATCGAAGCGAATGACGATACTGCTCCTACTGCCGTAAACGGTTTAGTAGGTGGTACAGCTTTCACTAATGTACTAGTGAATGATAAATTAAACGGAGTTCTTGTTGATCCAACTAAAGTGACTACTTCTTTTGTTTCTGCAACTAATGCCGGAATCACACTTGTTGGAACTGACGTAAAAGTTGCGCCTGGTACGCCAGCGGGTAACTATGAGTTGGTTTACAAAATATGTGAAAACATAAACTTAACTACGAACTGTGACGATGCAATTGTTAAAGTAAAAGTGTCTGCTGCTTCAATCGAAGCTAATGATGATACTGCTCCTACTGCCGTAAACGGTTTAGCAGGTGGTACAGCTTTCACTAATGTACTAGTGAATGACAAATTAAACGGAGTTCTTGTTGATCCAACTAAAGTGACTACTTCTTTTGTTTCTGCAACTAATGCTGGAATCACTCTTGTTGGAACTGACGTAAAAGTTGCGCCTGGAACACCAGCAGGTGACTATGAATTGGTTTACAAAATATGTGAAAACATAAACTTAACTACGAACTGTGACGAAGCAATTGTTAAAGTAAAAGTATCCGCTGCAACTATCGAAGCTAATGATGATACTGCTCCTACTGCCGTAAACGGTTTAGTAGGCGGAATAGCTTTCACTAATGTATTGGTGAATGATAAATTAAACGGAGTTCTTGTTGATCCAACTAAAGTGACTACTTCTTTTGTTTCTGCAACTAATGCCGGAATCACACTTGTTGGGACTGACGTAAAAGTTGCGCCTGGTACGCCAGCGGGTGACTATGAGTTGGTTTACAAAATATGTGAAAACATAAACTTAACTACGAACTGTGACGATGCAATTGTTAAAGTGAAAGTGTCTGCTGCTTCAATCGAAGCTAATGATGATACTGCTCCTACTGCCGTAAACGGTTTAGTAGGCGGAATAGCTTTTACTAATGTACTAGTGAATGATAAATTAAACGGAGTTCTTGTTGATCCAACTAAAGTGACTACTTCTTTTGTTTCTGCAACTAATGCCGGAATCACACTTGTTGGGACTGACGTAAAAGTTGCGCCTGGAACACCAGCGGGTGACTATGAGTTGGTTTACAAAATATGTGAAAACATAAACTTAACTACGAACTGTGACGATGCAATTGTTAAAGTAAAAGTATCCGCTGCTTCAATCGAAGCTAATGATGATACTGCTCCTACTGCCGTAAACGGTTTAGTAGGCGGAATAGCTTTCACTAATGTATTGGTGAATGATAAATTAAACGGAGTTCTTGTTGATCCAACTAAAGTGACTACTTCTTTTGTTTCTGCAACTAATGCCGGAATCACACTTGTTGGGACTGACGTAAAAGTTGCGCCTGGTACGCCAGCGGGTGACTATGAGTTGGTTTACAAAATATGTGAAAACATAAACTTAACTACGAACTGTGACGATGCAATTGTTAAAGTGAAAGTGTCTGCTGCTTCAATCGAAGCTAATGATGATACTGCTCCTACTGCCGTAAACGGTTTAGTAGGCGGAATAGCTTTCACTAATGTACTAGTGAATGATAAATTAAACGGAGTTCTTGTTGATCCAACTAAAGTGACTACTTCTTTTGTTTCGGCAACGAATGCTGGAATCACTCTTGTTGGAACTGACGTAAAAGTTGCGCCTGGAACACCAGCAGGTGACTATGAGTTGGTTTACAAAATATGTGAAAACATAAACTTAACTACGAACTGTGACGATGCAATTGTTAAAGTAAAAGTATCCGCTGCAACTATCGAAGCTAATGATGATACTGCTCCTACTGCCGTAAACGGTTTAGTAGGTGGTACAGCTTTCACTAATGTATTGGTGAATGATAAATTAAACGGAGTTCTTGTTGATCCAACTAAAGTGACTACTTCTTTTGTTTCTGCAACTAATGCCGGAATCACACTTGTTGGGACTGACGTAAAAGTTGCGCCTGGTACGCCAGCGGGTGACTATGAGTTGGTTTACAAAATATGTGAAAACATAAACTTAACTACAAACTGTGACGAAGCAATTGTTAAAGTAAAAGTATCCGCTGCTTCAATCGAAGCTAATGATGATACTGCTCCTACTGCCGTAAACGGTTTAGCAGGTGGTACAGCTTTCACTAATGTATTGGTGAATGATAAATTAAACGGAGTTCTTGTTGATCCAACTAAAGTGACTACTTCTTTTGTTTCTGCAACTAATGCCGGAATCACACTTGTTGGGACTGACGTAAAAGTTGCGCCTGGTACGCCAGCGGGTGACTATGAGTTGGTTTACAAAATATGTGAAAACATAAACTTAACTACGAACTGTGACGATGCAATTGTTAAAGTGAAAGTGTCTGCTGCTTCAATCGAAGCTAATGATGATACTGCTCCTACTGCCGTAAACGGTTTAGTAGGCGGAATAGCTTTTACTAATGTACTAGTGAATGATAAATTAAACGGAGTTCTTGTTGATCCAACTAAAGTGACTACTTCTTTTGTTTCTGCAACTAATGCCGGAATCACACTTGTTGGGACTGACGTAAAAGTTGCGCCTGGTACGCCAGCGGGTGACTATGAGTTGGTTTACAAAATATGTGAAAACATAAACTTAACTACAAACTGTGACGATGCAATTGTTAAAGTAAAAGTATCCGCTGCAACTATCGAAGCTAATGATGATACTGCTCCTACTGCCGTAAACGGTTTAGTAGGTGGTACAGCTTTCACTAATGTACTAGTGAATGATAAATTAAACGGAGTTCTTGTTGATCCAACTAAAGTGACTACTTCTTTTGTTTCTGCAACTAATGCCGGAATTACACTTGTTGGAACTGACGTAAAAGTTGCGCCTGGTACGCCAGCGGGTGACTATGAGTTGGTTTACAAAATATGTGAAAACATAAACTTAACTACAAACTGTGACGATGCAATTGTTAAAGTAAAAGTATCCGCTGCAACTATCGAAGCTAATGATGATACTGCTCCTACTGCCGTAAACGGTTTAGTAGGTGGTACAGCTTTCACTAATGTATTGGTGAATGATAAATTAAACGGAGTTCTTGTTGATCCAACTAAAGTGACTACTTCTTTTGTTTCTGCAACTAATGCCGGAATCACACTTGTTGGGACTGACGTAAAAGTTGCGCCTGGTACGCCAGCGGGTGACTATGAGTTGGTTTACAAAATATGTGAAAACATAAACTTAACTACAAACTGTGACGAAGCAATTGTTAAAGTAAAAGTATCCGCTGCTTCAATCGAAGCTAATGATGATACTGCTCCTACTGCCGTAAACGGTTTAGCAGGTGGTACAGCTTTCACTAATGTATTGGTGAATGATAAATTAAACGGAGTTCTTGTTGATCCAACTAAAGTGACTACTTCTTTTGTTTCTGCAACTAATGCCGGAATCACACTTGTTGGGACTGACGTAAAAATTGCGCCTGGAACACCAGCGGGTGACTATGAGTTGGTTTACAAAATATGTGAAAACATAAACTTAACTACGAACTGTGACGATGCAATTGTTAAAGTGAAAGTGTCTGCTGCAACTATCGAAGCGAATGACGATACTGCTCCTACTGCCGTAAACGGTTTAGTAGGTGGTACAGCTTTCACTAATGTATTGGTGAATGATAAATTAAACGGAGTTCTTGTTGATCCAACTAAAGTCACTACTTCTTTTGTTTCTGCAACTAATGCAGGAATCACACTTGTTGGGACTGACGTAAAAGTTGCGCCTGGAACACCAGCGGGTGACTATGAGTTGGTTTACAAAATATGTGAAAACATAAACTTAACTACGAACTGTGACGATGCAATTGTTAAAGTAAAAGTGTCTGCTGCAACTATCGAAGCTAATGATGATACTGCTCCTACTGCCGTAAACGGTTTAGCAGGTGGTACAGCTTTCACTAATGTACTAGTGAATGATAAATTAAACGGAGTTCTTGTTGATCCAACTAAAGTGACTACTTCTTTTGTTTCTGCAACTAATGCCGGAATCACACTTGTTGGGACTGACGTAAAAGTTGCGCCTGGAACACCAGCAGGTGACTATGAATTGGTTTACAAAATATGTGAAAACATAAACTTAACTACAAACTGTGACGATGCAATTGTTAAAGTAAAAGTATCTGCTGCTTCAATCGAAGCTAATGATGATACTGCTCCTACTGCCGTAAACGGTTTAGCAGGTGGTACAGCTTTCACTAATGTATTGGTGAATGATAAATTAAACGGAGTTCTTGTTGATCCAACTAAAGTGACTACTTCTTTTGTTTCTGCAACTAATGCCGGAATCACACTTGTTGGGACTGACGTAAAAGTTGCGCCTGGAACACCAGCGGGTGACTATGAATTGGTTTACAAAATATGTGAAAACATAAACTTAACTACGAACTGTGACGAAGCAATTGTTAAAGTAAAAGTATCCGCTGCAACTATCGAAGCTAATGATGATACTGCTCCTACTGCCGTAAACGGTTTAGTAGGCGGAATAGCTTTCACTAATGTATTGGTGAATGATAAATTAAACGGAGTTCTTGTTGATCCAACTAAAGTGACTACTTCTTTTGTTTCTGCAACTAATGCCGGAATCACACTTGTTGGGACTGACGTAAAAGTTGCGCCTGGAACACCAGCGGGTGACTATGAGTTGGTTTACAAAATATGTGAAAACATAAACTTAACTACGAACTGTGACGATGCAATTGTTAAAGTGAAAGTGTCTGCTGCTTCAATCGAAGCTAATGATGATACTGCTCCTACTGCCGTAAATGGTTTTGTGGGCGGAACAGCTTTCACTAATGTATTGGTGAATGACAAATTAAACAATGTTTTAGTTGATCCTACTAAAGTGACTACTTCTTTTGTTTCTGCAACTAATGCCGGAATCACACTTGTTGGGACTGATGTAAAAGTTGCGCCTGGTACGCCAGCGGGTGACTATGAGTTGGTTTACAAAATATGTGAAAACATAAACTTAACTACAAACTGTGACGAAGCAATTGTTAAAGTAAAAGTATCTGCTGCAACTATCGAAGCAAATGACGATACTGCTCCTACTGCCGTAAACGGTTTTGTGGGCGGAACAGCTTTCACTAATG
Source organism: Flavobacterium ovatum (assembly GCF_040703125.1). Classification (NCBI taxonomy): domain Bacteria; kingdom Pseudomonadati; phylum Bacteroidota; class Flavobacteriia; order Flavobacteriales; family Flavobacteriaceae; genus Flavobacterium; species Flavobacterium ovatum. The sequence goes on along the minus strand of NZ_CP160035.1, from coordinate 1,123,434 downwards.
TACTAGTGAATGATAAATTAAACGGAGTTATTGTTGATCCAACTAAAGTGACTACTTCTTTTGTTTCTGCAACTAATGCCGGAATCACACTTGTTGGAACTGACGTAAAAGTTGCGCCTGGTACGCCAGCGGGTGACTATGAGTTGGTTTACAAAATATGTGAAAACATAAACTTAACTACGAACTGTGACGATGCAATTGTTAAAGTGAAAGTGTCTGCTGCTTCAATCGAAGCTAATGATGATACTGCTCCTACTGCCGTAAACGGTTTAGTAGGCGGAATAGCTTTCACTAATGTACTAGTGAATGATAAATTAAACGGAGTTCTTGTTGATCCAACTAAAGTGACTACTTCTTTTGTTTCGGCAACGAATGCTGGAATCACACTTGTTGGGACTGACGTAAAAATTGCGCCTGGAACACCAGCGGGTGACTATGAGTTGGTTTACAAAATATGTGAAAACATAAACTTAACTACGAACTGTGACGATGCAATTGTTAAAGTAAAAGTATCCGCTGCAACTATCGAAGCTAATAATGACACTGCTCCTACTGCCGTAAACGGTTTAGTAGGCGGAATAGCTTTTACTAATGTACTAGTGAATGATAAATTAAACGGAGTTCTTGTTGATCCAACTAAAGTGACTACTTCTTTTGTTTCTGCAACTAATGCCGGAATCACACTTGTTGGGACTGACGTAAAAGTTGCGCCTGGTACGCCAGCGGGTGACTATGAGTTGGTTTACAAAATATGTGAAAACATAAACTTAACTACGAACTGTGACGATGCAATTGTTAAAGTAAAAGTATCCGCTGCAACTATCGAAGCTAATAATGACACTGCTCCTACTGCCGTAAACGGTTTAGCAGGTGGTACAGCTTTCACTAATGTATTGGTGAATGATAAATTAAACGGAGTTCTTGTTGATCCAACTAAAGTGACTACTTCTTTTGTTTCTGCAACGAATGCTGGAATCACACTTGTTGGGACTGACGTAAAAATTGCGCCTGGAACACCAGCGGGTGACTATGAGTTGGTTTACAAAATATGTGAAAACATAAACTTAACTACGAACTGTGACGATGCAATTGTTAAAGTAAAAGTATCCGCTGCAACTATCGAAGCTAATAATGACACTGCTCCTACTGCCGTAAACGGTTTAGTAGGCGGAATAGCTTTTACTAATGTACTAGTGAATGATAAATTAAACGGAGTTCTTGTTGATCCAACTAAAGTGACTACTTCTTTTGTTTCTGCAACTAATGCCGGAATCACACTTGTTGGGACTGACGTAAAAGTTGCGCCTGGTACGCCAGCGGGTGACTATGAGTTGGTTTACAAAATATGTGAAAACATAAACTTAACTACGAACTGTGACGATGCAATTGTTAAAGTAAAAGTATCCGCTGCAACTATCGAAGCTAATAATGACACTGCTCCTACTGCCGTAAACGGTTTAGCAGGTGGTACAGCTTTCACTAATGTATTGGTGAATGATAAATTAAACGGAGTTCTTGTTGATCCAACTAAAGTGACTACTTCTTTTGTTTCTGCAACTAATGCAGGAATCACACTTGTTGGGACTGACGTAAAAATTGCGCCTGGAACACCAGCGGGTGACTATGAATTGGTTTACAAAATATGTGAAAACATAAACTTAACTACGAACTGTGACGATGCAATTGTTAAAGTTTCTGTTTACATCCCTTCTATCTCTATTACAAAGGAAGGAACTTATGTTGATACTAACACTGATGGAAAAACAAACGTAGGAGATCAAATTAAATATACCTTTACGGTAAAAAACACTGGTGGTTCAATTCTAACAGGAATAACTGTAACAGACAACAAAGTAACTGTAAATGGTGGGCCAATAGGCTTGAATAGTAATGAAAGTGATACAAATACATTTTCAGCATTATATAATATAACTGAAGAAGACATCAACATAGGAGTTGTTTACAATTTAGCTTTAGCAAAAGGTACTCCTCCTGTTGGAAATCCTGTAACAGGAACTTCTACCGATCCAACACCTTGTACCACTTGTCCTAAAGATCCTGAATGTTTGGATTGTACAATGACGCCATTGTCTCAAAATCCTTCGATCTCGATTACTAAAGATGGTAGGTATGTAGATACTAACGGTGATGGAAAAACGAATGTTGGGGATAAAATCAACTACACATTCGTAGTAAAAAACACAGGAAACGTTACTTTAACTAATGTAACTGTAACCGATAATAATGCAGTAGTTTCTGGAGGTCCAATTGCAATTCTTGCTATAGGAACTTCTGATGACACTACATTCACTGCTACTCATACTCTTACACAAGAGGATATCAATGCAGGTATCGTTTACAACTTGGCAACTGCAACTGCGAAAGATCCTAAAGGAAATCCTGTAACGGGAACTTCTACCGATCCTACGCCTTGCACGACTTGTACTAAAGATCCTGAATGTTTGGATTGTACAATGACTCCATTGTCTCAAAATCCTTCGATTGCTTTAGTTAAAACTGCCGCTTTTGTAGACACAAACAATGATGGTTTTGCTCAAGTTGGAGAAAAAATAAATTATTTCTTCACAGTGAAAAATACTGGTGACGTGACTGTAATCAACATTAAAGTGACAGATCCACTAATTCCAAACATTAGCAACAATACTATTATTACTTTATTACCAGGTGATACTGATGCAACTATAAAAGGCACCTATGTATTAACTCAGGCGGATATTGACAATGGTAAAGTAATTAATACTGCTTTGGCTAAAGGTCAAGACCCTAAAGGAAATAATGTTCAAGATATCTCCGGAACAACAGTAGATAATGACACCAAAACAGAGACCCCTTTACAACAAAAAGGAATAATCTCTTTATTAAAAACAGGTGTCTTTGTCGATGAAAACAACGATGGTTTTGCACAAGCTGGTGAAAAAATACAGTATAACTTCAAAATTCAAAATACTGGAAATGTTACCCTATATAATATAAGTCTTTCTGATTTATTACCAGGAGTTGTCGTGACAGGAAGTCCAATCTCTATTTTAGCAATTGGAGAAATAAACACTACTGCTTATTATGCCACATACTCTTTGACTCAAGATGATATTAGATTCGGAACTGTTTCTAATCAAGCTTCTGTTATTGGTAAAACTAGATTTGGAGTAGATGTAACCGCGGTATCGTCAAGTACAAGTAGTTTTGAAGAAGAATCAACAGTAGTGGGTATCGTTGGTTGTGTTGTGGAGCCGTTAAAAGCGGTATCACCAAATGGTGATGGTGATAACGATGTGTTTTATGTTAGAGGGTTAGAATGTTATCCTGAAAACACAGTGCAAATCTATAATAGATGGGGTGTATTAGTATTCGAAAGAGAACAATACAACAATACCGACAGAGCATTTAAAGGAATTTCAGAAGGAAGAGTAACGGTAAGTCAGTCTTCAGAATTGCCTACAGGAACATACTATTACATTGTAAACTACAAAGACACTGATGCAGTATTACATCAAAAAGCAGGTTACTTATATTTAAATAGATAATCAATTTCTGAGAAAATGTCTTAGGTTTTAAATAAAAAAAAATGAAAAGTAAAATAACCATATTGATTTTAATATTCATGACTACTTTTAGTTATGGACAACAAGATGCGCAATTCACTCAGTACATGTACAACAGTATGAGTATCAACCCAGCCTATGCAGGTATGCGAGAAAAAATGAGCATTTTTGTATTACATCGTACCCAATGGGTGGGACTTGAAGGTGCGCCAGTTACAAACAATGTTTCAATTCATTCGCCAATAAATGGAGGTAATATGGGTTTAGGACTATCGATATTAAATGATAAAATCGGACCAACAGATGAAACGGATGTAGGTTTCAATTTCTCATACAGCGTTCAAACTTCAGACAACTTTAGATTATCATTCGGACTTAAAGCATCTGTGAATTTACTTAATATTGATTTCAACAAACTTACCTATTTAACACCCGATAAAAGTTTTGGTGACGGCAACGTTGATAATAGATTTTCTCCTAATATAGGCGCTGGGGTTTATTTTTACTCTGACAATTCCTATATTGGATTATCTGTTCCAAACTTTATCGAAACCTCTCATTTTGATAAATACAAAGGAAGTGGTTCGATAAGTTATATTGCCAAAGAACGTTTACATTACTTTTTGACAGCTGGATATGTATATTATTTAACTGATGACATCAAATTCAAACCTTCATTTTTAACTAAAATAACGCAAGGAGCACCGTTACAACTTGACCTTTCAGCAAACTTTATGGTGAATGAAAAATTTGTCGCTGGCCTTTCTTACCGATGGAGTGCTGCAGTTAGTGCAATGGTCGGTTTTCAAGCCACCGACTCGTGGTTTATCGGCTATGGTTACGATTTAGAAACGACCAAATTAGCACATTATAATTCAGGGTCACATGAGATATTTTTGAGATACGAATTATTTAATAAATATGACCGAATCGTTTCTCCTAGATTCTTCTAATAATTAAGAAAATGAAATTAAAAAAAATTATATACAGTACTTTTTTATTCTTAGCAGCACTTCAAGCGTTTTCACAAAAAGCAAGTGTTGAAGCTGCTGACAAACAATATGAGCGTTTTTCCTTTATTGATGCAATTAAAACTTATGAACGAGTAGCTGAAAAAGGCTATAAGGATGAAAAAATGTTCCAAAAATTAGGCAACGCTTACTATTTTAATGCTGAATTGAGTAAAGCAGGTAGATGGTACGAAGAGTTATTTGCGATGAATGCAAACCAAGAACCTGAATATTACTATAGATTTTCACAATGCTTAAAGTCTATTGGTGAATACAAAAGAGCTAATAAAGTACTGGAAGAATTTAATGCCAAATCTGGTAATGATCAAAGAGCAAAATTATATGCTTCTAATAAAGATTACCTGGAAGACATTAAAGCAAACTCGGGTCGTTTCAATATTGAAGATGCAGGTATAAACTCAAACTACTCAGATTACGGAACTGCCTTCTTTGGAAACAAATTAATATTTGCATCTGCAAGAGACACTGTAGGTGTATATAGAAGAGTATTTAAATGGACCAATCAATCTTTTACCAATTTATATAGTGCAGAAGTTACTCCAAATGGCCGTTTAGGGAAACCCGTTAGATTTGCAAACAAAATTAATTCAAAATTTCACGAATCAACTCCAATATTTACTAGAGATGGTAAGACAATGTACTTTACACGTAACAACTTCTTGGATGGAAAAAAAGGTAAAGACAGTCAAAAAATAACTTTATTAAAAATATACAGAGCATCGCTAGAAAATGATAAATGGACCAATATTATTGAACTCCCTTTCAATAGTGATGACTATAGCATTGCGCATCCAGCTTTGAGTCCAGATGACAAAGAGTTGTACTTTGCATCCAACATGCCAGGAACACTAGGTCAATCTGATTTATTTAAAGTGACTATTAATTTTGATGGAACATTTTCTAAACCAGAAAATCTAGGAAAAAGCATTAATACTGAAGGAAGAGAAACATTCCCATTCATTTCTGATGACAACGAATTGTACTTTGCCTCTGATGGACGTCCAGGATTGGGAGGTCTAGATGTCTTTGTAACGGATATAAAAGGAAATACCTTTAGTGAAGTTAAAAACATAGGAGAACCTATTAACGGAAATAAAGATGACTTTGGTTTTTTCATTGACAGTAAAAGTAGAATAGGATTTTTTACTTCCAATAGAGATGGTGGACATGGTTATGACGATATTTATAAATTCTCGGAAACGAGAAAACTAAAATGTGAACAAAACCTATTTGGTACTATTTCAGAAAATGAAACAGGGAAACCAATCGACAATGCAAGAGTAAGTTTACTTGATGAAAATTTCACTTTTATAAAAGAAACGTACACTAATGCAACAGGTAAATATCGTTACAAAGACATAGATTGTGGTAAAAAATATTATGTCAGAGCCGAGAAAAGGGATTTTGAAACTAATGAAGGTAAAATTAGTATTGACAAAAAAATGGGTGATAGTGAACTTTCAATTGGCCTAGACAAACGTATAAAAATGTTTGGGATCGGTTCTGATTTAGCTAAAACATTAAACATACCTATAATTTATTTTGATTTAGATAAATCATTTATTAGAAAAGACGCTGCTTTTGAGCTAGAAAAAGTCTTAGCTGTAATGAAAGAATATCCAAAAATAAAAATCGATATTCGTTCCCATACTGACTGCAGACAAACCGCTACTTACAATGAGGCATTGTCAGACAGAAGAGCAAAATCAACAAGGGATTGGTTAATTAAAAATGGAATTGAAACCAGTAGACTAACCGCTAAAGGCTATGGTGAGTCACAATTATTGAATGATTGTTCTTGCGAGCCAACAAACAATTCTAATTGTTCTGAAGAACAACATCAATTGAATAGACGAAGTGAATTTATTGTTGTTGCAGTAGATTAAAAAAATTAAACTTACAAAAGGGTTTGACTAAATAAAGTCAAACCCTTTTTGCATTACAGTATAGAATCTTTGGGGTACTAAAACCTTTGATTATCTTTGCAACCTAAATTTGATATCCTTGTCACAAAAAATTGCCATTACTGCCTTAGCCTCTATCTCTCCTTTGGGTTCGAAACCACTTGAAATCTGGAACAATTACTTGAATTCTAAAACTTGTTTTTCTAAACAGTTTTTGGACCATCAAGAAACTTTAGTGGGCGCTATTAGCAATGAAGATGCTATTAGCTTAAAAAAATTAAGCGCATCGGACTCCAAGTATAAATCGCTGGACAAAACAGTTTTACTAGCTATCAGTGCTTCGCGCCAAGCCATTGCTCAAGCTGGCTGGACAAAAGGGGATGATTTTGGAATCAATATTGGTTCTTCTCGAGGTGCGACGGACTTATTTGAAAAACACTATAAAGAATATTTGGAATCTGGAAAAGCACAGACGCTCGCCTCCCCTACTACTACGTTGGGAAATATTTCTTCTTGGGTTGCACATGATTTACAAACTACTGGTCCAGAAATATCCCATTCTATTACTTGCTCTACTGCCTTACATTCTCTATTGAACGGAATTGCTTGGTTGAAAGCTGGGATGGCAACAAAATTTTTGGTTGGTGGTAGTGAAGCACCATTGACCGATTTTACCATTGGGCAAATGCGAGCATTAAAAATCTATTCTAAAAATCAAGACGAATATCCTAACAGAGCTTTGGATTTAGATAAAAAGCAAAACACTATGATTTTGGGCGAAGGTGCCTCAGTATGCTGTTTGGAATTGGGTGAAAAAGAAAATGCTCTGGCCTATGTGGAAGGTTTTGGTTATGCTACTGAAATTTTGGAACATAATATTTCGATTTCAGCAGAAGCAATTTGTTTCCAAAAATCGATGAAAATGGCTTTAGCAAATATTGACATGTCAGATATTGATGCTATTGTTATGCATGCACCCGGAACTGTAAAAGGTGATTTGACAGAATACAAAGCAATTCAGAAAATATTCAGTGAAAATTTGCCTTTGTTAACTACCAATAAATGGAAGACAGGACATACTTTTGGTACTTCGGGCATGTTAAGTATTGAATTAGCAGTCATGATGTTACAATACAATCAATTCATCCCTGTTCCTTTTGCGAAAGCACAACAACAAACAAAACCGATTCGAAAAGTATTAGTGAATTCGGTTGGTTTTGGCGGAAATGCTGTGAGTATATTGCTGAGTATTTAAGATTAACAATTTTTGATTTTAAAAAAACATAGATTACAATACTTTTTTATCATTTATTACAAAGATTATTATGATTTCTTAAATTTCTAAAATCTGTGTTCCCAAAAAAAACACCTCATAACCTCAATTAAAAAAATCTGTTTTTATCCGTGTCTTTGCATTAGAAAATCCGTTTTATCAGCGTCCCAAAATCGTACGGATTATTTTACTCCAATTCCTTGACGCGATCATAAACCAAAAAAGACTCAAACCCTCTCCTTAAAAAATAATCACAGAATTTTTTTCTCTTTTTCAAGACATTCTTTTCGGTTATCGTTTCCCAATGTTTTTGAGACCAAATTTCAAAATTAGAATCATACTCCTCCTTTATTTCCTTTAAAGCGATTTTAATTAAGGTTTGATTGATTTTTCGAAATTTCAGTTCGTTGGTAATTCTAATTTTACCCCAATGCTTGATACGGTGTTTCCCCCGAGCATAACTGCAGGCAAAACGCTCTTCATTTAGAAAATTATCAGTAATGAGCTGGCTTATGATGACATCAACCTCATCTCTATCCATTTGCATTTCGCGTAATTTAGAAATTACTTCTTCATGGCAACGATCTTGGTAAATACAATAAAATTCTATTTTTCGTTTTACTTCTTGGAGAATATGCATTGATTTTTTATAGTGTTTTAAAAAGGGAAAATTACAAAATTCATCTAACATAGTAACTAAATAATTTTCAATAATAATTCACAATACCCTCTCTATCAATCATAAATACACTTAACAACTGTTAAATCATACACTTAATCGATAAAAAAAACCTATTATCGTCTTTAATTCGTAATTAAGTTAGGGAATAATAAATTTGCGAGTTGAAAATTCGTTCATCACGAGATCATATTACTTTTATGAGACAAATATTTAGGGTTTTAATAATGTTATTCTTTTTTGTTCACAATGTTAATTCACAATGTACATTAACAGGGAATATCAATGCCAGCTCATACGATTGCGGAAATAACAGTGCGAGTTCTAGTCCTTTAAATTCATGCATAGGTGTAAATAAAATCGTATACATTGGAGATGGCACTACCCCAACCATTGTAGCCATGAATGTTGATTTCAACCTTACTTGTTTAGGTCCAATACAATTTATCATTAGAGATAAAGCTATTCTTGATTTTGACGGAGGTAATAATAAAAATTTAGCTTTAGCAGAAGGGTCCTCCATAACTATTGAGCCAGGTGGGAGTTTAAAATCTGACAATAATTGTGGAGCATCAGATTTAATAACGATTGGAAACATTAAAGTCGCTTCTTGCAATGGAGGGTCAGCATTATCAAACTTTGCAACTTTTATAAGCAATGGAGGATATAGTTCAGTTAACGCATCTGCGTCAACAAGTTCTATTTGTAATTCAGGTACTTCAACAATGACCGCTACAGCTAACCCATCCAATGGAGCTACGTACAAATGGTACGATGCCGCAAGTGGAGGAACACTTTTAAAAACAGGTGCATCATATACAACTCCTACAATCACTTCTACAACAACTTATTATGTTGAAGCTATATATTCATCTTACACCACTGTAAGAAAAGCAGTATCTATAACAGTAAGTCCTACAAGTGCTGGAGGAACAGCATCCTCAAACCAAACCATATGTAATGGTAGCTCACCTTCAAATATTACTCTTTCAGGTCAAACGGGGACAATTCAGTGGCAATCATCAACAAACAATAGTACTTTTTCAAATATTTCAGGAGCGACATCTTCTACATTAACTAGTGCACAAATGGGAACATTAACCGCAACTCGATATTACAGAGCGGTTGTAACGAGCGGTAGTTGTGCTTCTACAAATTCAAACACAGTAACTGTAACTATAAATCCAACGACAGTCGGAGGCTCAATTTCTGGGGGAACAACACCTTTTTGTCAAGGAGGAAGTACTGGAACCATGACTTTAAGTGGCCATACAGGGTCAATTATTCAATGGGAAAGGCAAGTAAACAATGGAGGTTGGACGAATGTTGGAAACGGAGGGTCTACAACCTATTCTGAAACACCTTTTTCAGACGGTAATTGGCAATACAGAGCATTAATAAAAAGTGGTTCTTGCCCTGAAACTTATTCGTCTACAAGAACAATCGCAGTTGACCAAACTCCCGTAGGTGGAGCCGTTAATGGTGGAAATACGCCTATTTGCCTTAATGGTTCTACAGGGAATATGACATTAGGTTCAGGATACGTGGGAACAATTATACGTTGGGAAAAAAGATTAAATGGAGGTTCTTGGACTAATATCACAAACACAACAACAACTTATTCAGAATCACCTTCAACAGCTGGTACATGGGAGTATAGAGCTTTAGTAGGCAACGGAAATTGTACATCTGTTTATTCTTCTGCTTTTTCAGTAACAGTAAATCCTACATTAACTATTACTTTAGGAGTTAACCCTATAGTTTGTCAAACATCAACAACAGCCTCACTTTCTTATTCTGCAACAACTGGAAGCCCAGCACAATGGAATATCGATTTTAATGCTGCCGCAAACACTGCTGGTTTTAGCGATCAAACTAATAGCTTGAGTGGCACGTCTGGATCAATTACAATTAATGTACCATATAGCACTGCTAGCGGTACATACAACGGAAATTTAACTGTGCTTACTTATACTCCTTCTTGCACTAGTACAACTTATCCAATAAGCGTTACCGTTAGCGCTAACCCTACTGCTAATGCAGGTGGTGCTTTGGCAGCTATTTGTCAAGGGAGTACTTCTGCAGCTATGGGTGGTTCAGTTGGTGGTGGTGCAACTGGTGGTACTTGGTCTGGAGGTGCAGGAACTTGGACTAACACTAATAATCCATCAACTGCAACTTATAAAGCTAGTGCAAGCGAATCAGGAAGTATTACTTTAACTCTAACAACTTCAGGTGGATCATGTGGGACAACGACAGCTACCAAAACTATAACCGTAAACCAAAATCCTACTGCTAATGCAGGTGGTGCTTTGGCAGCTATTTGTCAAGGGAGTACTTCTGCAGCTATGGGTGGTTCAGTTGGCGGTGATGCAACTGGTGGTACTTGGTCTGGAGGTGCAGGAACTTGGACTAACACTAATAATCCATCAACTGCAACTTATAAAGCTAGTGCAAGCGAATCAGGAAGTATTACTTTAACTCTAACAACTTCAGGTGGATCATGTGGGACAACGACAGCTACCAAAACTATAACCGTAAACCAAAATCCTACTGCTAATGCAGGTGGTGCTTTGGCAGCTATTTGTCAAGGGAGTACTTCTGCAGCTATGGGTGGTTCAGTTGGCGGTGATGCAACTGGTGGTACTTGGTCTGGAGGTGCAGGAACTTGGACTAACGCTAATAATCCATCAACTGCAACTTATACAGCTAGTGCAAGCGAATCAGGAAATATTACTTTGACTTTAACAACTTCTGGTGGGGCCTGTGGTACTACTACTGCAACTAAAACCATAACGGTAAATCCTAATCCTACGGCAACTGCTGGAACGGCAGTAAGTGCCATCTGTCAAGGAGCCACTTCAGCTGCTATGGGCGGTTCTGTAGGTGGTGGCGCAACTGGTGGTACTTGGACTGGAGGTGCAGGAACTTGGACTAACGCTAATAATCCATCAACTGCAACTTATACAGCTAGTGCAAGCGAATCAGGAAATATTACTTTGACTTTAACAACTTCTGGTGGGGCCTGTGGTACTACTACTGCAACTAAAACCATAACGGTAAATCCTAATCCTACGGCAACTGCTGGAACGGCAGTAAGTGCCATCTGTCAAGGAGCCACTTCAGCTGCTATGGGCGGTTCTGTAGGTGGTGGTGTAACTGGTGGTACTTGGACTGGAGGTACAGGAACTTGGACTAACGCTAATAATCCATCAACTGCAACTTATACAGCTAATGCAAGCGAATCAGGAAGTATTACTTTGACTTTAACAACTTCCGGTGGGGCCTGTGGTACTACTACTGCAACTAAAACCATAACGGTAAATCCTAATCCTACGGCAACTGCTGGAACGGCAGTAAGTGCCATCTGTCAAGGAGCAACTTCAGCTGCTATGGGCGGTTCTGTAGGTGGTGGTGCAACTGGTGGTACTTGGACTGGAGGTACAGGAACTTGGACTAATGCAAATAATCCATCAACTGCAACTTATACAGCTAGTGCAAGCGATTCAGGAAATATTACTTTGACTTTAACAACTTCTGGTGGGGCCTGTGGTACTACTACTGCAACTAAAACCATAACGGTAAATCCTAATCCTACGGCAACTGCTGGAACGGCAGTAAGTGCCATATGCCAAGGAGCCACTTCAGCTGCTATGGGCGGTTCTGTAGGTGGTGGTGCAACTGGTGGTACTTGGACTGGAGGCGCAGGAACTTGGACTAACGCTAATAATCCATCAACTGCAACTTATACAGCTAGTGCAAGCGATTCAGGAAATATTACTTTGACTTTAACAACTTCTGGTGGGGCCTGTGGTACTACTACTGCAACTAAAACCATAACGGTAAATCCTAATCCTACGGCAACTGCTGGAACGGCAGTAAGTGCCATATGCCAAGGAGCCACTTCAGCTGCTATGGGCGGTTCTGTAGGTGGTGGTGCAACTGGTGGTACTTGGACTGGAGGCGCAGGAACTTGGACTAATGCAAATAATCCATCAACAGCAACTTATAAAGCTAGCGCAAGCGAATCAGGAAGCATCACTTTGACTTTAACAACTTCTGGTGGGGCCTGTGGTACTACTACTGCAACTAAAACCATAACGGTAAATCCTAATCCTACGGCAACTGCTGGAACGGCAGTAAGTGCCATCTGTCAAGGAGCCACTTCAGCTGCTATGGGCGGTTCTGTAGGTGGTGGTGCAACTGGTGGTACTTGGACTGGAGGCGCAGGAACTTGGACTAACGCTAATAATCCATCAACTGCAACTTATACAGCTAGTGCAAGCGAATCAGGAAATATTACTTTGACTTTAACAACTTCTGGTGGGGCCTGTGGTACTACTACTGCAACTAAAACCATAACGGTAAATCCTAATCCTACGGCAACTGCTGGAACGGCAGTAAGTGCCATCTGTCAAGGAGCCACTTCAGCTGCTATGGGCGGTTCTGTAGGTGGTGGTGCAACTGGTGGTACTTGGACTGGAGGTGCAGGAACTTGGACTAACGCTAATAATCCATCAACTGCAACTTATACAGCTAGTGCAAGCGAATCAGGAAGTATTACTTTGACTTTAACAACTTCCGGTGGGGCCTGTGGTACTACTACTGCAACTAAAACCATAACGGTAAATCCTAATCCTACGGCAACTGCTGGAACGGCAGTAAGTGCCATCTGTCAAGGAGCAACTTCAGCTGCTATGGGCGGTTCTGTAGGTGGTGGTGCAACTGGTGGTACTTGGACTGGAGGTACAGGAACTTGGACTAATGCAAATAATCCATCAACAGCAACTTATACAGCTAGTGCAAGCGAATCAGGAAATATTACTTTGACTTTAACAACTTCTGGTGGGGCCTGTGGTACTACTACTGCAACTAAAACCATAACGGTAAATCCTAATCCTACGGCAACTGCTGGAACGGCAGTAAGTGCCATCTGTCAAGGAGCCACTTCAGCTGCTATGGGCGGTTCTGTAGGTGGTGGTGCAACTGGTGGTACTTGGACTGGAGGCACAGGAACTTGGACTAACGCTAATAATCCATCAACTGCAACTTATACAGCTAGTGCAAGCGAATCAGGAAATATTACTTTGACTTTAACAACTTCTGGTGGGGCCTGTGGTACTACTACTGCAACTAAAACCATAACGGTAAATCCTAATCCTACGGCAACTGCTGGAACGGCAGTAAGTGCCATATGCCAAGGAGCCACTTCAGCTGCTATGGGCGGTTCTGTAGGTGGTGGTGCAACTGGTGGTACTTGGACTGGAGGCGCAGGAACTTGGACTAACGCTAATAATCCATCAACTGCAACTTATACAGCTAGTGCAAGCGAATCAGGAAGCATTACTTTAACTCTAACAACTTCCGGTGGAGCTTGTGATACTACTACTGCAACTAAAACTATAACGGTAAATCCAACACATACAATCACTGCGGCTTCTAATCAAACGGTTTGTCAAAACACTGCTATGACCGCTATTACAATGACTTTAGGAGGTGGTGCTACTGGAGCAACTGTAATAGGATTGCCTGCAGGTGTTACAAGTACTGTTTCTGGAGCAACAGTAACTATTAGCGGAACTCCTACTGGAAGCGGCTCTTTCCCATATTCTGTTACCACAACAGGAAATACTTGTACAAATGCAAGTACAAATGCGACAATAACAGTAAACCCAATTCCATCACAACCAACTATAGGAACAATAACCCAACCAAACTGTATAAGCGAAACTGGAAGTGTGGTTCTAAGTAGTCTACCACCTTCAGGAACCATTAATCAAACTGGAACAGCAACAACTACTTATATTATTACTGGAACTACAATGACAATCACAGGCTTAAATGATGGTTTATATAATTTCACAACAACAAGCTTAGGCTGCACATCACCTCCAAGCGAAACTATTGTTCTGAATAAATCAAAAACAAATACGTGGAATGGAAGTTCTTGGAGTCAAGGTTCTCCAGTTTCATTAAATGACAAACTCGTTTTTTCTGGTAATTATTCTTCAGCTACAGACGCTAACATTGATATTTTAGGTTGCTCTTGCAAAGTAACTGGAGGAGCAAACGTAACAATTGGAACTGGTCGAACAATGACAATAGTTAATGAAGTGGAAATTTTAGGATCTGGCTCTTTAACTTTTGAAAACACCGCCAGCTTAGTACAAATTAATAATGATGCGATTAATTCTGGAAACATTACCTATAATAGAACAACAGGAACTGTATTAAAAACAGACTACACCTATTGGTCATCCCCCGTAGCCGGCTTCACTTTAGGAGGAATTAAAGCAGGAACTTTATATTATTCTTTTAATGCCTCTGGTAATTATTGGGCAAAAGCAAGTGCTTCAACTTCCATGAATCCAGGGGTCGGCTACATTGTTAGAGGGGAAGGAACTGGTTTTAACACAGGCTCTACTGTGGTAACAGCTCCTTTTTCTGGAAAACCAAACAATGGTAACATAGGGGTTTCTATCGTTGGAGGAGATGCGTCTAACCTTATCGGAAACCCATATCCTTCTGGAGTTGATGCAGATGCCTTTTTATTTGCTAACAATAGTGCATTAGAAGGAACTTTGTACTTCTGGGCACACAGAACGGCTATTCAATTAGCTACGGATATAACTATTGGGACTGCTGGAAGCGGAAAATACGCCTATACATCAGATGATTATATAACTTACAACTTCACAGGAAGTGCTAGTCCTGAAGTAACAAACGGAATAATTGGTGCTGGACAAGGTTTTATAGCCACAGGATTATCTGGTGGAACAGCAACTTTCACGAATAGTATGCGCTTAGGCACTTCTGGAGAAGTATTGAATAATTCCAAATTTTTCAAACCCGCTGCTAGCTCTAAAACGGCAAAGAATACAGCTACGAACAAAATCGAAAAAAATAGAGTTTGGCTAAAACTGACTAATACCCAAGGGGCTTTAAAACAAATGTTGATTGGTTATATTACTGGAGCTACGAATGATTATGACAGAGGGTATGATGGAGTAAGTTATGACGGAAATAGCTTTATTGACTTTTATAGTATTAATAAAAATACCCCTTTAACAATTCAAGGAAGAGCTTTACCTTTTCAAGATACAGATTTGGTTCCACTTGGATACAGTTCGACAATTGCTGGTGAGTTCACCATTTCAATTGACAAAACAGATGGTACATTAAGTAATCAAAATATTTATTTAGAAGATAAACTAAACAATACAACACAAAACTTAAAAGAGAACGGATATACCTTTACTACCGCTAAAGGCATTTTCAACAACCGTTTTGTATTAACTTATAAAATACAAAACACTCTTGGTGTTGAAGAAATTGAAACACTAAATAATGGCCTAATCATTTCTCAAAATGAGAATGAAATTAAAATTGCTTCTTCTGAATTAATCAGTGAAGTATTATTATTTGACTTTACAGGTAAATTACTTTTGCACAAATTAAAAATTAATAATCCAGAGCTATTACTTACAAACATTCCTACAACAGAACAAATGATACTTATCAAAGTGAAGCTGAATAACGGTAAAACCATAAATAAAAAAATCGTTTTTTAATCTGTAAAATACTATTTCAAAATCCCATCCAGTAACGGATGGGATTTTTTTTTGAAAAATCACTAAAAGTGGGTATTGTAAGAATAATCATTTGTCTATACTTTTAAGATTAATAGAATCGTAAAAGTATAGACAAATGAGAACAATACTACTTCATATAATAATTATCTGGATTCCACTTAACTCGTATGGACAAAGTATTTTTAAAAATAGTATTAATGATACAAACCCTAGCCTGACGAATCCTTACATTAATGGACAAACATTCGACCAAAATCTCAATGTCTCCGGAATAGGAAGAGGAACTGGCATTAACGGAAACACAGGAGGCAACAGGTATAACGCACGAGATTGGAACACGTCAAACCTTGACACCAATGATTATTTTGAATTCAGCATAACCCCTCAATCAGGCTACAAATTAAACCTTACTACTTTAGAATATAAGGCACAAATTTCAGCCACGGCAGGGCCAATAAACTTTGCTTTTAGATCTAGTGTAGATGGTTTTACTAACAATATAAGTACCCCTACAATTCTTAATTCAGGATCTGAAACTACTCCACAGCCGATTGATCTATCAAGTTCAGAATTTCAAAATATTAATCTAAACATAACTTTCCGATTCTATGCTTGGGGCGGGAGTAACACTACAGGAACTTTTAGTATTAATGAATTCTCATTTAATGGAATTGTTAGTTGTAATTCACCTACTCCAACTATAGATACAATTAAACAACCCGACTGTAATAGCAAAACAGGGACAGTAACATTAATTAACTTACCTACACCTGGAACCTGGGACTTATATCAAGATAACTCTTTAATTCAATCTGGAGGAATTGGAAACACCGCCACCGTAGTAAATATCAATGCCGGTAATCACAAATTTAAAATAGCAAATAATTATTGTTCATCAGCATTTTCTACTGAAGTCTCTATTAATTCTAATACCACCACATGGGATGGAATTTCATGGTCTAATGGAAACCCCAGCAACGTCAATCACATCGTATTCAACAACTATTACTCCTCAACAAACCCTATAGAATGTTGTAGTTGTCAGGTTAATTCCGGAAATGTTGTAATTCATGGAGGACATACTCTTAAAATCACAAATGGATTAAATATCGTTGGAGGCAAACTAACATTTGACAATAATGCCAGCCTAATTCAACTTAATGACTTCGCTACAAACTTTGGATCCATTACCTATCAAAGGCAAACAACTCCCGTTAGTAATTTAGACTATACCTATTGGTCTTCACCTGTAACAGGATTTACCATTGGCGCTGTTTCCCCTAATACACTGTCAGGAAAATGGTATTCCTATAATGCAACAATCAATAATTGGAGACAAGAAAGCGCAAGTACAATTATGAATAAAGGGATAGGATATATCATTAGAGGCCCTGAAAGCAACAAATCACCCAATCCACCAAATATTCAACTAGCCTCCTTCATTGGAATACCAAATAATGGAATAATTAGTACTCCAATAACAGGAAATGACCACTCGAATCTTATTGGAAACCCCTACCCCTCAGCTATTGATGCAGATTCCTTTATTACCCAAAATTCTACTCTGATCGATGGTACACTCTTTTTTTGGACACATAATACTTCCATCCAATTGGCTACTAATATCACTAATGGAACAGCAGGTAGTGGAAAATATGCCTATACATCTGACGATTATGCGTCCTATAATTTAACTGGAGGAGTAGCAGCCTTTCAAACCCCAACAATTTCTGGAAGAACAAATACCGACATCCCAACTGGAAATATTGCCGCTGGTCAAGGATTTTTTGTAACTGGAAGCACCACAGGAAACATAAAATTCAGCAATAGTATGCGGATAGGGAATGAAGATACCTTATTAAACAACTCTCAATTTTTCAAAACTTACACTACCGTAAGAAATAATGTTATTAATAAAAATAGAATTTGGTTAAATCTAACTAATAATCAAGGTGCCTACAAACAAATTTTAGTAGGCTACATAACGAATGCGTCAAATGATTTTGAAAACAATTTTGACGGTCAAACTTTTGACAGCAATCCTTATATCGATTTTTATAGCACTATTGGAAATAAAAAACTTGTCATACAAGGAAAAGGCCTCCCCTTTGATGAATTGGACATTGTTCCGTTAGGGTATCGTTCTGATATCTCAGGTGAATTCAGTATTAATTTATCACAAGTAGATGGCAACTTCATCAATAAACCCATTTATATTGAGGATAAAATAACGAACTCTATCAGAAACATCAAAGACGGACCTTATACTTTCACATCAGAAAAGGGTATCTTTGACAATCGATTTATATTGCGATATACTAACGACAAGCTCACCAGAAACTCGATAGAAAAAAGCTCAAAAGACATCCTCATCTACAAAAAAAACCACTGTATAAAAATTAAATCTTTGAATGAAAATATCGAAGAAATTATAATTATAGACTTAATAGGAAATCAATTGCTGAAAAGGAAAAACATAAATTCCAACCAATATACTGCTCTTGATTTACCTTCAGAAAATCAAATTTTAGTGGTCAAAATAGTCTTAAAGAACAAACAATTAATAGTAAAAAAGATTGTTTATTAAAATCTATTCATAAAAAAACCGCCTCAAATTTGAGACGGTTTCTAATCTTTTATTATTTTCCTTTTTGAGAGGCTTCTAAATTTCTCTCAATTTCATGACCTGGCCGAGACCATTTTGGTTTTTCACCTAATGATGAATATTGAGAATCAACTGCTTCTACAGTTTGTGGTTGTGTTACTTTAGTAAATGCTTTTTGAGGATTTAATCCTAATAACTCAAACATTTTCATGTCTTCATCAACATCTGGGTTTGGAGTCGTCAACAACTTATCACCTGCAAAAATAGAATTTGCTCCAGCAAAGAAACACATAGCTTGACCTTCTCTACTCATATTCATTCTTCCTGCTGACAATCTAACTTGCGTTTCTGGCATAATAATACGGGAGGTAGCTACCATACGAATCATTTCCCAGATTTCAACTGGTTTTTCTTCTTCCATAGGGGTCCCTTCAACAGCAACTAATGCATTGATAGGCACTGATTCTGGCTGAGGATTTAGTGTAGACAGCGCTACTAACATTCCCGCTCTGTCTTCAACACTTTCACCCATACCAATAATTCCACCACTACAAACAGTAACATTGGTTTTACGTACATTCTCTATAGTTTGAAGACGGTCTTCAAAACCTCTTGTAGAAATAACTTCTTTATAATAATCTTCAGAAGTATCTAAATTATGGTTGTAAGCATATAATCCTGCCTCAGCTAAACGTTGTGCTTGGTTTTCAGTAATCATTCCCAAGGTACAACATACTTCCATATCCAATTTATTGATCGTACGGACCATTTCTAACACTTGGTCAAATTCAGGACCGTCTTTAACGTTACGCCAAGCAGCACCCATACACACACGTGAAGATCCACCGGACTTTGCACGTAATGCTTGCGCTTTTACTTGATTAACACTCATTAAGTCGTTTCCTTCTATATCCGTATGATAGCGAGCTGCCTGAGGACAATACCCACAGTCTTCTGGACATCCACCTGTCTTTATAGACAATAATGTTGAAACTTGAACAACATTAGGATCATGATGTTCTCTATGTATAGATGCTGCTTCGTAAAGCAAATCCATCATAGGTTTATTGTATATAGCTATAATTTCCTCTTTTGTCCAATTGTGTTTTGTGATACTCATCGATACGTTTTTTAAAGCTCCAAAAGTAGTCAAATAGTTCTAATGAAGCAATCTAAAATACCGAAAAGCTAAATAGTATACAACAACAGCATTAATCCGTAGAGAGACGGTTATTCCAGTACAACATTAACAACATGGTAACAATAACAGAAGAAGCTATTCCTTCAAAAAGAAGACAAATAGAATATGCCTCAATTGACGGGTTTCCGCCAAATAAAAAAGTTTTAGACAAAGAGTGAACATAAGCATCTCCTCCCTTTATGTAACTATATACCACTAGTCCAACAACACTCATAACCACCCCTATGACCGAGGTAATCATAGCTGATGTAGCATTTTCAATAAATTTTTTTTTACCTTCTGAAAGATTCATCTCAATAGATCTATTCACTCCATAAAAAACAAAAAGAACATTAAAAAGTCGCAAATAAAACAAATCCGCATACCCTAACACGTTCATTAGCATAAAATAAAGAGCAATTCCACTAAAAATGATACTTCCATTTATTATTTCCTTTGAAACTCTCATATTTCCTTTTTTTTTAAATAAAAATAAAACAAAAATAATCTTAAACCTACAAAAAACCGAGCTAGAAGTTATAAAACATTAATTGTGATTCTTGTTCGAAACATACCGATTATCCCAACTTAACATTAAAATAAAAGTAACAATTACAGCGGAAACAATTCCTTCAAAAAGCAATGAGATAGAATAGGTCATAATTGAAGGGTTTCCTCCAAACAATAGAGTCTTAGATAGTCTTTGTACAAATTCATCCCCACCTTGTAAGTAACTATAAGCAATAAGCCCCACAATACTTAAGAACACACCAATAAGTGCCGTGAAAAGTGCCGAAATTGCATTTTCAGAAATAAGAAGCTTTCCTTCAGCAAAATTAGATTTCAGGGTTCGGTCGGCACCGTAAAAAACGAACAAGATATTAAAGAAACGCAAATAGAACAAATTAGATAAGCCCGCAAACTCCATCAATAAAAAATAGAGTCCAATACCTATAAAAATCAGAAAACCGTTTAAAAATTCTTTTGATATTTTCATCTGTATAATATTAAAAATTAACAAATACTTCTTTGATAAACAACGGAATACATGTCAAATTTACGGAAAATTTTGAATAAATACAGAACGAATGAAGAATTCTTTTGCTATTTACTGCAATTTTTTAATATAAGCCTGCGCCGCATTTTTGTCTTTTTCAATTTGCCTTTTTAACAACTCAAAAGAATCAAATTTTTGTTCGGCTCGAATATAATGCAAAAATGCGACCTCAATTTCTTGATCATATAAATCAGCATCAAAATCTAAAAAATGAACCTCGATTGACAATTTATTCTCCCCAATGGTAGGATTAAAACCAATATTCATCAATCCAAAAACAGTTACATTATTAAGAATGCTTTTTACTACATATACCCCATTCAAAGGGATCAGCTTGTAGTCTTCTTTAATTTTTAAATTGGCGGTAGGGAAGCCAATAGTTCGTCCTAAACGTTTTCCTTCAGAAACCAAACCTGTCAAAAAATAATCATACCCCAAATAACTATTAGCAAGACTAATATCCCCTTCACCAATAGCTTTCCTAACTTTTGTAGAACTAACAGAAATATCATTTAATTCTTGAACTAAAATTTGCTCGACTTCAAAACCATATTTTTCACCAAAACCTATTAAATCATCAATATCCGCCGTTCTGTTTCTTCCAAAACGATGATCATAACCGATGATGATTTTATGAATTCGAAATTGATCCACTAGAATAGTCGTAACAAATTCCTCGGCTGTTAATCGTGAAAAACTTTCATCAAAGGGATGTATAACTAAATTCTCAATACCTATTGCCTCTAACAACTTTACTTTTTCCGGAATAGTGTTCAGTAATTTAATTTCAGATTTTTCTTGAAGTACCATTCTTGGGTGTGGAAAAAAAGTCAACACTAGACTTTCATATTCCTTATTTTGGGTACTCTGAATTAATTTCTCCAATATTTTCTTATGACCTATATGTACCCCATCAAAGGTACCCAAAGTCAAAATTGTTTTCTTAGAGGAATTAAAATCTTTTATAGAATGAAAAATCTTCAATGTAATTGTTTTATGGTATTGCAAATTTATAATATCTATTTTAATTGTAGTCGTTTCAAGAATTGATTTTGGCTTATTTTTATAAAGGTTTTCTACTTTTTAGTTAAAGAAAAAGATTGTTTTACTAAAACAATTGAAAATACCATTTAAAAAGAGCTCAAGTTTAATATTTTAAATTAAAATCCCTTATTTTTGATTTACTATATTTGTATTTATTATGAAAAAATATGCTTTAATATTACTAGTCTTTACAAGCTATTTACAATTTTATGCCCAAAATCAATCACCTTGGAAAAGAGTAAATCCTACTCCTTCAACTATTTCAAATAAAAATACCGTAGAATCAATAATCGACAAAAAATTATTTTTTGAACTTGATTTACCATTATTAAAACAATACTTAACAAAGCTAGACAACAAAACAGCCAAAAAATCAGCCGTTGAAATCACTATACCCAATATTGAGGGGGTTTTAGAAACGTATTTAATACAAGAATACTCAAATTTTGAACCTGAACTACAATCAAAATATCCCGAAATAAGAGCATACGAAGGAAAAGGAATTACAGATAAAAAAGCAAAATTGCACTTTAGCATATCTCCAAAAGGAATCCAGACTATGGTTTTGAGAACAGATACTACTACTGAATTCATAGAATCTGACCCTGAAGAACAATCGAAATATATTTTATTTTCTTCAAAAAGCAGAAGCAAAGGAAGCCTTCCATTTAGTTGTAAAACCGAAGACATTGCATTAAACAAAAAACTATTAGGTCAAACAGCTAAGCTTTCATCGAATACTACGATTTTCAAAACATTACGACTAGCCTTGTCGTGTACTGGAGAATATACCACTTATCATGGTGGCACAAAAGAAGGTGCATTAGCCGCCATGAATGCAACGATGACAAGAGTAAATGCAATATTTAATCGGGATTTAGCAGTAAAACTAAACATTATAGCCAATAATGATTTAATAATATATACTAACGCAGCAAGCGACCCCTATTCAAACTCCAATTCACTTGAAAACTGGGCATTAGAACTACAAAACACTCTAACAACTGTTATTACAAATAGCGAATATGATATAGGACATCTATTTGGAGGATCTGGAGGAGGTGGAAATGCAAGTTGTATTGGTTGTGTTTGCGATAATCCTAGCCCAAGTAATCCTTACGGAAAAGGGAGCGCCTATACCTCTCCTAGCAACGGAAAACCCCAAGGAGACACTTTTGACATTGATTTTGTAGCCCACGAAATGGGACATCAACTAGGTGCAAATCATACTTTTTCACATGAAATTGAAGATACGGGAGTAAATGTTGAGCCAGGAAGCGGATCTACTATTATGGGATATGCTGGTGTAACAGATGATTATGATATTCAAGCAAACTCTGATGATTACTTTTCATTTGCAAGTATTTCACAAATACAAAATAACTTAAGTACAAAATCCTGTCCAGTAAGCGCTACAATCACCAATAATCCGCCAACAATAAATGCTGGAACTGATTATACCATTCCAAAAGGAACCGCATTTATTTTAAAAGGAACAGGTTCTGACTCCGAAGGAGATGCTATTACTTACTGTTGGGAACAAAATGATTCCGCATCCAATGGTGCTAGTCAAGCCAATAGCTTTGCTCTTACTACTAAAAATAGCGGTCCTTTATTCCGATCCCTATACCCTACAACCAACCCAACTAGATACATGCCTCCTTTTAACAATGTTTTAGCTAATAAACTAACTAGCAGCTGGGAATCTGTTTCAAATGTGGCCAGAACACTTCATTTTGTGTTAACTGGTAGAGATAATGCCACATTAGGAACAGCGCAAACAAACTCTGACGAGATGATTGTAACAGTTAGCGGAACAGAAGGACCATTTTCTATAAGTTCACAAAATACTGAAAACTTAACTTGGACACAGGGCACAAACGAAACAATCAATTGGACAGTAAACAATTCTAACAATTTGCCCGGTTCTACAAATGTCAATATTAAACTTTCTATTGACGGAGGTGTAACTTACCCAATAACACTTGCTTCAAGTACTCCAAATGATGGGTCCCAAATCATTACAGTCCCTAATATAACTGAGAAAAACTGCAGACTACTAATTGAACCAACAAATAACATCTATTATGCATTAAATAGCCAAGCATTTTCAATTGGATACACAATAGATTATTCTTGTAATAATTACACCTATTCTACCCCTTTCACGATTGCACAAAGCACAACCTACACCACTAGAACAATAACTCATCAGGCTACAGAAGGTGAGGTTTCAGACATTAATTTTAAAGTTGGACTAACACATGCTTTTTTATCCGACATACAAATGGAAGTTGTAAGCCCTAGAGGAACAACTGTCAAATTATTTAATAGAAGTTGCAGCGATACCAATGGAACTTTATCATTAGCTTATGATGACTCGGGCTCCGATTTAAGTTGCGGGCTAAGCACACTACAAACAGTGGCTCCTTTTGGCGCATTATCCGCTTTTAATGGAGAGAATCCTGAAGGAAACTGGACCTTCCGAATTAGAGACGCATACCCAGACGATACTGGAACTTTAAACTCCGCATCAATTACAATTTGCACTAAGACCTTTACACTAAAACAACCTGAATTTAGGATTCTAAATTTCACTCTTTATCAAAACCCAAACAATGGTAAATTCAAAGTTAAATTTGAAAGTGATTCTACCAGTATTATAAGAATAGAAATACTCGATGCACTTGGTAGAAAAGTACTCGGAAAAGAATTCCCACAAACAGAACTATTTGAGAAAGACATACAAATCCCTAATGCGCAATCAGGAATTTACTTTTTACAATTAATAGTGGGTGATAAAAAAATAATAAAGAAAATCATTGTGAATTAATTTCAAAAGACACAATCAATCAAAAGAATAGCCGGCTCATACTTAAGCACGGCTTTTTTTGGCAGTAAGATCCCCATGAAAAAGTTATTTTACACCAAAACCGCATAGTCCAATCTAATTTTTATCACATCGAGCGCAGTCGAGAAGTAATAGCAATTCTCGACTGTGTGCGAACTGACAATTGAACAATTTTACAAACATTATTGGTATTACTTGTCAACTCCTCATACTAATCACCTCATTTGGATAACAACACCTTTTAGTCTTTGCGTTTGTTTCTTGACTTGGCTATTATCAAAATAAACAAAGTCGAGAACATATTACTCTTCAACAAACCTTTTAATACACACAACCTAACAAATGCGAATCACTCTTACTCTCTAGACATAAAACACAAATGGCATAATCCAGCTTAAGCCATACTTTGGCATAAGGAGACACACCTTAAACAACAAAAAGCCCTACAAATAGTAGGGCTTTTAATATCAAAATTCAGTTAATTATTTTAGTCTGCTAAAACAATTACTTTATTATCTTTCATTTCAATAGTTCCTGAAGAAATAGCTAAAGTATAATTTTGATCGCTTACTTTAGTAAATAAATCATTTGATTCTTTACTAAACATAAAGCTTGAAGCATTAATACTTACTATTCCTTTTTGAAGTATAGAAACTATAGGTGCGTGATTATTTAAAATTTGAAAACTCCCATCAACACCTGGAACAGATATTGAAGTAATTTCTCCTTGAAATAAAGACCTCTCTGGTGATACAATTTCTAAAATCATAATTTATTGAGTTATGAATTATAAATTATGAGCTATAAGTTTACTGAAAAACTCATAACTCATAACTCATAACTTATTATTAAGCTTCTGCTAACATTTTTTCTCCAGCTTCGATAGCTTCTTCAATTGTACCTTTAAGGTTGAAAGCTGATTCTGGCAAGTGATCTAATTCACCGTCAATAATCATATTAAATCCTTTGATAGTATCCTTGATATCAACTAAAACTCCTTTTAATCCAGTAAATTGCTCAGCAACGTGGAAAGGTTGAGATAAGAAACGTTGAACACGACGTGCTCTAGAAACAGCTAATTTATCTTCTTCAGACAATTCTTCCAAACCTAAAATAGCAATAATATCTTGCAATTGTTTGTATTTTTGAAGAATCTCTTTTACTCTTTGTGCACAGTCATAATGCTCATCACCAAGAATTTGTGGAGTCAATATACGAGAAGTAGAATCCAATGGATCTACTGCTGGATAAATACCTAACTCAGCAATCTTACGTGACAATACCGTTGTAGCATCTAAGTGAGCAAATGTTGTTGCTGGAGCCGGGTCAGTTAAATCATCCGCTGGTACATAAACCGCTTGTACTGATGTAATTGATCCTTTATTTGTAGATGTAATACGCTCTTGCATAGCACCCATTTCAGTTGCCAATGTTGGTTGGTAACCTACCGCAGATGGCATACGTCCTAAAAGTGCTGAAACTTCTGAACCTGCCTGTGTAAAACGGAAAATGTTATCAACAAAGAATAATACATCTTTACCTTGGTCAGTTCCTGCTCCATCACGGAAATATTCTGCAATAGATAATCCAGATAATGCTACACGAGCACGAGCTCCTGGAGGCTCATTCATTTGTCCGAAAACGAAAGTAGCTTTTGACTCTCTCATTCCTGGTAAATCTACTTTAGACAAATCCCATCCTCCATTTTCCATAGAGTGCATGAATTCCTCACCGTATTTAATAATACCTGACTCTAACATCTCACGAAGTAAGTCATTACCTTCACGAGTTCTTTCACCTACTCCTGCGAATACTGAAAGTCCACCGTGACCTTTTGCAATATTGTTAATCAACTCTTGAATCAATACTGTTTTACCAACACCTGCACCACCGAACAATCCAATCTTACCACCCTTTGCATAAGGCTCAATTAAATCGATTACTTTGATTCCTGTGAATAAAACTTCTGACGAAGTTGATAAATCTTCAAATCTTGGCGCTTGACGGTGAATTGACATTCCATTCTCACCTGTTTTAGGCAACTCTGGCAATCCGTCAATAGCATCTCCAACCACGTTAAACAAACGTCCGTAAACATCTGCTCCAATTGGCATTTGGATAGGATTTCCTGTCCCTACTACTTCATAACCTCTACTCAAACCATCTGTTGAGTCCATAGATACGGTACGAACAGTGTTTTCACCAATATGAGATTGTACTTCTAGTATTAATTTAGTACCATCTTTTTTTATGATTTCCAATGAATCATAAATTTTCGGAAGTTCAACATCTTTACCGTTGAAAACTACATCGACTACTGGACCAATGATTTGCGCAACTTTTCCTATTACTCTTGACATTACTTATGTATTTAATAAATAGCTAATTAGGTTTATGAATACAAACAACCAAAAATATTGATTGACTGTTTTTTCAGATTGCAAAGATAATTTTTTTAAAACAAAAAATCAATAATTTTTTATATAAAAAAGTTCCTTTTTTTAATGAATCATTTATCACACCATAAAATACAACGAATTTACTCAAAAAAGAAAACCACCTCGCTTTAAAAGGAGGTGGTTTTAACTATCATATGTCAAAATTACTTTTATGGATTAAGTGTCCAAGAAACAAAATATTGATGCCCTATTGATCCAGCTCCTAAAACCTGGGTATATTCTTTACCTCCAATGTTTGTCGCTCCAAATTTAACAACAGATTTTAAACTTGGCAACCCATAATTAATTTGTGCGTCTACAACAGTTGCTGCAGAAATCATCCCATCAGCCATTGTTGATTGCCATAAATAGCTTTCATTCCATCTTACACTTGTATTGAATCCGAAATTTTTAAAAAGTTTCGTATTACCAACAGTAGCTTTTACTCTATGCTTTGGAGTATTGAAACCTGCCTCAAAACCTGGATCCTGTGCTTGGTCAAAATCAAATTGTGCGTAATTATAATTAACTCCAAAATCATAATCCCCAAACATTTTTTTAGACAAACCAACCCCAACACCAAACGAATTAATTGTTAATGGTGTATTAGTATATATTTGATAAGCTCTATAATTTCCTGTTGAAATCGCATGAACTGATTGCGCTCCAGTATCTGTAAATAAATTGGTAGCATTAGGGGTAGCCGGAGCATCTTGCACCACGCCATATAGCGGCGCTAACACAGTTGAATTACCTATAAAATTATTATAAATGTTATAGTAACCATTCAAGTCTATGTAAACTCCTTTTACTTGCGAACGGTACCCTAACTCAAATGCTTTCACTTCTTCTGGCTTAACCAAGCCTACATTGGTTTTTTTCCACAGTGCGGGATTCCCCGTGTCTATAGAAGACTTTGTATAAGATTTATAATAAGCATTATTACCATCTACTGCAACAGTTGCTCCATTAGCCAAAAGCTGACTTACAGCACCTGTTATCGGCAAAACCTCATTATATCTAGTTAAATTATCTGGTGCAGACCCAACTAAAACTGCTGGACCAACATTAAAACCTATGTACTGATCTTGAGTTGTTGGGTTTCTAAACCCAGTTTGAAACGATGCTCTAAAATTATGTTGTTTTTCACTACCACCAGCATAAACTAAAGATACTCTAGGGGAATAATTACCAGAAAAATTTTGTGCTTTATCGTAACGGATAGAACCAGTAAACTTCATTCTGTCTTCCATAAATTTCTTTTGTAATTGTGTGTACACACCATACTCTCTATAATCAATTTTTCCATTTGCATCAGTGTAAATTCTACCATGGGAATTTAAGGAATAAAGTCTATAAGAACCACCTACTTGAATTTCTCCAAATTTTATTAGGTCTTTTAAATTGTAATTAACATCCGAATGGTAAATTTTTGAATTATCTACAAGTTTAGAACCTGTTAATATATCTGGATCCGCAATTACTTTATTGAATGCTGCAATAAAAGCAGGAGTTCCAGGGATTAATCTTCCAGTATCTGCATTTGTACGCGCCAATGAATTAGCACTAGTTACATTTGCATTGGCAGCACCAAATGCTCCTCCCATAGCCTGTGCATATGTAGTCGCGTACTGAGTAAACCAATCTTTGTCTGATTTCCAAGCTCTATTTACGTTCCAAGCTGTGAATTGCATATCATAGGACTCTCCACCATCTTCAGACGTTGTATAACCACGCACAAAAAAGTTTTTCCCTTTCACTTCTAGTTTATGTTGTTGCATAAAAAAGTTATTCAAGTAATATCTATTTGCTCCTTGATAAACTGCATTTCCTAAACCAAATTTACTAAGCCAAATAATTTCTAATCTTTCATCACCAAGTGGTCTAAAATGCAACGCAAAATCTACTTTAGTATTACTTGCTTTATTGTTAGTCAAATCTGTTTCATTGTAACCTGTTCTGGAAACATTACTAAGTCCAACAGCTGATAAAGCTTGACTAACCTCATCACCATACACATTCACACCATCGTAGTTTTGATGACTTCTTGTTCTACCCTGCACAGTTCTATCATCGTAATTTGTAGCAAACCAATCAGTACCTTCCATGTGCGTGAAATTAAATTTAGCTGCAAAATGTTTATCAAAAGCATGAGCCATTCTAATTCCAAAATCATAATAACTATTATTACCTGCTGCTTTTTGACTAGTCTGACCATACTTTAAATAAGTAGAAATCCCCGGGCTATTAAACGGACTTTTACTGTTCATAAACATAATCCCATTAAAAGCATTTGCACCATATAAAGCAGAAGAAGCTCCAGGCAATAACTCTACACTTTGAACGTCAATTTCAGAAACACCAATCATATTCCCTAACACAAAATTTAGTAAAGGAGAGGAATTATCCATACCATCCACCAATTGCATAAAACGAGTATTGGCTACAGTTGCAAATCCACGGGTATTTATAGACTTAAAGGTCAAACTACTCGTATTCATCTGAACCTCTTTTAGATTTTCAAGACCATCATAAAAGGTAGCAGATGCAGATTTTTTAATATCTGCCGTCCCCATTCTTTCAATTGTCACTGGCGATTCGATAATTCTCTCTGGTGTCCTAGAAGCCGAAATAACAATTTCATCTAATTTATTATGTTCGTCGCTGAGTACAATACTAACATTTTGATTATTTGAATCAACATTTACTTTTTTTGACTCAAAACCAACACTAGAAAACTCAACCTTCCATGGGAATTTTTTATTAGATTTCAACACAAACTTCCCATTGCTATCTGTCACC
The DNA here is from genome assembly GCF_040703125.1 of Flavobacterium ovatum. NCBI lineage: Bacteria > Pseudomonadati > Bacteroidota > Flavobacteriia > Flavobacteriales > Flavobacteriaceae > Flavobacterium > Flavobacterium ovatum. The sequence continues at coordinate 1,093,415 of NZ_CP160035.1, read as the reverse complement.
GTACCAGAATTATCTCCAACGATTTTAACATTAACACCAAAAAGATTCTCATTATCCGCACTAGTAACCAATCCGGAAATTGAATTCTGAGCAATACAGACAGAAGTAAAAAATAACACAGTAAAAAGCAATTTAATTTTCATAGGTTAAGGTTTTAAGAATTTACTGACTCTAAATTACTTTATTTATTACTATTTTCAAAAAAAAATGTTAAAAAAAATAAAATATCACAATAAAAAAAGAAGAACAATAACAAACACACAATATGTTTTTTGAATTTAATAGTGATATTTCGTTAAAAAGCAATATTTTGTATGCGTGCATATAAAATATTGGCAAATAAATTTAATTTATCATAAAAATCACCAAAAAAAAAGAGATCCCCTTTTATAAGGGAATCTCTTAATGTTTTTAAGCAATAAATACTATATTCTAACATCTAAAATGCTACTCCACCGTGACAGACTTAGCCAAGTTACGCGGTTGATCTACATTACAACCTCTTAAAACAGCAATGTGATAAGATAATAATTGCAAAGGAATAGTAGTTATTAATGGTGATAATGCATCTGACGTTTCGGGAATTTCAATGACATAATCTGCTAATTTTCTAACTTCCGTATCGCCTTTAGTAACAATTGCAATAATCCTTCCGCTTCTAGATTTTATTTCTTGAATATTACTTACAATTTTATCGTAGTGACCTTGAATAGGAGCCACAACAATTACTGGCATATGTTCATCAATTAAAGCAATGGGTCCGTGTTTCATTTCAGCTGCCGGGTAACCTTCGGCATGAATATATGATATCTCTTTTAATTTCAACGCCCCTTCTAATGCTACTGGAAAATTATACCCTCTACCTAAATATAGACAATTAGCTACATCTTTAAATGTTGCAGCAATTTCTTCAGTAATTTTATTTGTTTCTAAAGCTTCTTTTACTTTTTCAGGAATCAACTCTAACTCCAATAAATAACGGTGAAAATCTGATTGTGACAAAGTCCCTTTAGCTTTAGCTAAACGAAGGGCAATCATTGTCAACACTGTAATCTGCGTTGTAAATGCTTTTGTAGAAGCAACACCAATTTCAGGACCTGCATGGGTATAAGCACCCGCATGAGTCTCTCTTGAAATAGAAGAACCGACTACATTACATACACCAAAAACAAAAGCACCTGCTTCTTTTGCCAATTTAATAGCCGCCATAGTATCAGCGGTTTCACCAGATTGAGAAATGGCAATCACCACATCATTGCTATTAATAATTGGATTACGATATCTAAATTCAGAAGCGTATTCTACTTCTACAGAAATACGTGCAAATTCCTCAAAAATATATTCTGCAACCAACCCCGCATGCCATGACGTTCCACAAGCAATAATAATAATACGGTTAGCGTTTAAAAATTTTTCAATATTATCCTCAACACCAGCCATCTGGACAATACCTTTATCCGCAAGCAATCTTCCTCTATAAGTATCTTTGATTACATTAGGCTGTTCATAAATCTCTTTTAACATAAAATGCTCGTAACCGCCTTTTTCAATTTGTTCCAAATTCATTTGCAACTCTTGAATATAAGCGTCCACAGGAGCATCACTAGATATTTTACGAACTTTTAAAGGCTGATCTTTCTTAATTATAGCAATCTCGCCATCTTCTAAATAAACCGCGTTAGAGGTATATTCGATAAAAGGAGAAGCATCTGAAGCAATAAAATATTCTCCTTCACCAACACCTATCGCAAGCGGACTTCCTAATCGAGCAGCAACAATTTCGTCAGGCTTTTTTTTATCAAAAACAGCAATTGCATAAGCACCCACCACTTGATTTAAAGCTAACTGAACTGCCTTTCCTAATTTTAATTTTTCGTTCTTTTGAATTTCTTCAATTAAATTCACTAAAACCTCAGTATCAGTATCAGATTTGAACGAATATCCTCTTTTTATTAATTCTTCTTTTAATGGTGCATAATTCTCAATAATTCCATTGTGAATAATAACTAATTCACCCGAATTAGAAAGATGCGGATGTGAATTGATATCATTTGGAACACCATGAGTAGCCCATCGAGTATGGCCAATTCCAATAGAACCATTGTTACATTCTTTATCAGCTTTAGCTTCAAGATCAGCAACTTTACCTTTAGTCTTACAAATCGTTATATCATTACCATCATAAGTCATGACACCTGCACTGTCATAACCCCTATACTCTAAACGCTTTAACCCTTTTATAATAATAGGGTATGCTTCTCTATGACCTATATATCCAACAATTCCACACATATATTTAGATTAATTTGGTTTTGTATAATAAATTTCTAATTTCACACGCTTATCATAATTCGGATCTCCCATAGGAATGTTATTCCCGAATAAAACAATCCCTAAAGGATTCATCACTGAAGCCTGAGGAGCCTGAGTACTATTTGTTGTTTTTAGTTTCGCTGAAGTAATATTATTAATATTCTCTGTTACTACCAAACCTAATTTTATATTTGTTGAATCTTTTTGTATCAAATTCCTAACATGATTAGTTATTCTAAACTTATAAATACTATTACCCGAAGCGTCTTTTGTTAACATTCCTCCATAAGTAGTTTTACCATTTTTAGAAGTTGTTCCTGAAGTTACATCATAGTAATAGTCAACAAGTGGCCTGTGATTAGTATAATCATACAAATACAAACGTTGCGGTTTATAAACTCCCGTAAAAGAAGAATTATCAACATAAAAAATTAAATTAGCCTCGTTAACTAACCATCCATTACCTTTGATTGTAGCCAAATCACCTCTATCAAAAAGAGTAACAACGGACATTGCACCTTCACCACCTTTCACATACAATCTACTATCTCCTAAAGTAGCATTTGCTGCATTAGTGGTTGTTGAGTATTTTGTTTTAGTATCTGATTGCTCCAATAAACTTACACTATTACCTGTTAAGTTAAGTACTATAGAATTATCAACTCTGGCACCTGTCTCTCCTTCTTTGAAATTAATGGTGATGGTACCACCAGCAAAATTCAACATCGCCAAATTGGATGTATTAGCACCTGATTTTTCAACTTGAAAATACAAACCTCTAAAATAATCTCTAAAAACATCGTTCGAAGCTAACTTCCCAGAAGCCACAGCATCAACAATTTTATTTTGAAAATACGTTTTATTAAGCTTCAACGACATAGCTGGAACAGAATAAGTAACTGTACTTACACCATCAACGATAGTCGTTACAGAATGCTGTGTTTTATCAAAGAAAAAGGCATCATTTTGACCTACATCTACAACATCATCATTTAATCTAGCATCTACTTTCACATTATTGAAAACCGAATTTTGATCTGTATAATATTTCTGCGCATCTACAAAACCTCCTATTGGATCTAAATTTCTTAAAAAATAACCTGAACGAAAAACGCTTAACTTCAATTTCGCATTCACATCTCCATAAATAGAATCCAACACGTAATCATTACCACCATTACTATTAGCAACCGTTTGAGTATTATCTACAAAATAAGGGATGGATAACACTACACTTTCTACTATAGGACTAACACCAATAGTTGGACTAACAGTTACTAAAGATAATTGCGTAACAAAATTTGCAGTAGTCGTTCCAAAATCAGGATCTTCATAGATCCCTAATGGATTTATAGTTTGATTATTAGATTGTATCGCCGTTAATTTTTGATTGTACGCCACTACTTCAGAAGGGTACTTTGCATAATCAAAGTGATTACCACCAATTAAGTCACCGCCAATTGAATTATAATCTTTATCACAAGAATACAAAAAAACAATACTACATATTATAAGGACTTTTTTCAAAAAAGATTTACTGTACATATCTGATACTAAAATTAATTATAGATTTTCGCTATTGTAAAAATTGCTATATGCTTCCGCAAATGCATCTTTAGGCACGAAAGGTAAAAAAGGTTTACCCGATGATTCTATAAATTTTGTTAAACTTGCTGATAGACTTTCTGAAGCGATTATAACACCGTCAGAATGCTTAACCGCAGCCTTAATAACACCTTCATAATCAGGAGTCACTAAATCTGAAATAGCTTCTTCAGGAACTCCATCAAGTTTTACTTTATTAATCATCTCTGCATCAAGACTACCTTCAAAAGACTGTCCATACACTGATGTTATAATTTTTGTTTCAGAGAACAAAGCCTCATTTTTGTAATAATGCTTCATGTAAACCGGAAGCATCGCTGCCATCCAACCGTGAACATGTATAATGTCTGGAACCCAATTTAATTTCTTAACAGTTTCAACCACACCTTTAGCAAAAAAGATAGCACGTTCGTCATTATCCGGATACATTACACCGTCTTCATCAGCAAAAGTTGCTTTTCTTTTGAAATATTCATCGTTATCAATAAAATACACCTGAATTCTTTCTTTTGGAATAGAAGCTACTTTGATAATCAATGGCATATCTAAGTCATTCACTACTAAATTCATCCCAGATAGTCTGATTACTTCGTGTAACTGATGTCTTCTTTCATTAATATTTCCATATCTCGGCATAAAAATTCTGATTTGTCCACCTTGATCATTTACCATCTTCGGAACATCGTAAGACATCAAAGAAACTTCATTTTCAGCAAGATAAGGCACCACTTCAGATGATACATATAATATCCTCTTGTCTTTCATATTGTAATTTGCTTTATTTATTGGCAATAAAAACCATGCAAAATTACGAAATTTTATGCAGTTATTAACTAAAATATTATGTTTGCAGTTAATTTTAATAAAACAGCCATGCCAATTTTCTACGGAAAAGCAGCTTTGATGACTTATTTGAAGTCTTTCAAAAACAAAAACACAACTATTGGCTTTGTTCCTACCATGGGAGCATTACATCAAGGACACCTTTCTTTGATGCAACAATCATTGAATGAAAATCAACATACGGTTGTAAGCATTTTTGTAAATCCAACACAATTCAACAACCCTGAAGATCTTTCTAAATACCCTAGAACGTTAGAACAAGATACTGAAAAAATCAACGGATTAAATCCCGAAATTATCGTCTACGCTCCTTCCGTTGAAGACATATACGAAGGCAATACCAACTCAGAAACTTTTGATTTTGACGGATTAGAAAACCAAATGGAGGGCAAGTTCAGACCAGGACACTTTGACGGAGTGGGCACAATTGTAAAACGCTTGTTCGAAATTATTGAACCGACTAATGCTTATTTTGGCGAAAAAGATTTTCAACAATTGCAAATAGTCAAGAAAATGACTCAAAAAAGCATGCTCCCAGTCACAATTGTAGGATGCCCTATTCATAGAGAAACCAATGGACTTGCAATGAGTTCAAGAAACGAACGCCTTACATCGCAACAAAGAGATGAAGCAAATATGATTTATCAAACTATAATTCAAGCTAAAGAAATATTTCAAAACCAAAGTGCTTATGAAGTAAATCAGTGGGTTCAATCAGCCTTTAACAACAACGCAACATTTGAGTTAGAATATTTTGAAATTGCTGAAGAAGAAACGCTTTTGCCATGTATTGACAAATTAGAAGATAAAAATTATCGCGCATTTATAGCTGTTTTTGTTAATAATATACGTTTGATTGATACAATTTCACTAAAATAATTTACTTTTGCGCCATGCAAATTCAAGTACTAAAATCAAAAATTCATCGCGTAAAAGTAACTGGTGCCGATTTAAATTACATTGGCAGTATTACAATTGATGAAACACTACTAGAAGCTTCAAACATCATTGAAGGAGAAAAAGTAGCCATCGTGAACATTAATAACGGAGAACGTTTTGACACTTACGCCATCAAAGGTGAAAGAAATTCAGGTGAAATCACCTTGAATGGACCAGCAGCTCGTAAAGTTCAAAAAGACGATATCATCATCATCATATCCTATGCTACTTTGGACTTTGAAGAGGCGAAAACCTTCAACCCTTGGATTATTTTCCCAAATGAAAAAGACAATTCGCTAACATAATTAGCTTCATAAAATTATATTCTAAGGAGTCTGTTTACCCAAGCAGACTCCTTTTTGTATAATATATAATAATTTTGGGCGTGCCCCGCCAAAAAAAGCGGGTCGGGCTATTCGTTACAATCTTTTATAGTATCCCGCTATCGCTCCATACTATAAAAGGATTTCCACTACTATCCCTCACGCAATACCCACACAAATCGATATATTTCACAAAAGGTTAATAATTAACAAAACCATTTCTCTCCCTATGAAATCGTTTATTTTTACGCTATTTTTGAAACCTTAAACAACGATTTAATTTCAAGCTATGGCCAAAGTGAAAACTACTTTTTTTTGTCAAAATTGCGGAGCACAATATGCCAAATGGCAAGGACAATGTAATTCCTGCAAAGAATGGAATACCATAGCCGAAGAAATCATTCAAAAACAAGAAAAAGTAGCTTGGAAAAGTGAATCAACTCCAACCAATAGAGCCTCAAAACCTTTAAAGATTACCGAAATTGATTCGACTCAAGAAGTTCGAATGAACACTACCGATGCCGAATTGAATCGTGTTCTTGGCGGTGGTTTGGTTCCTGGATCCTTAACCCTTTTGGGAGGCGAACCCGGAATTGGTAAAAGTACCTTGTTGCTACAAATTTCACTAAAATTACCTTACAAAACCTTGTATGTTTCTGGTGAAGAAAGTCAAAAACAAATCAAAATGCGGGCAGAACGCATCACCGATTCCAGCGACAACTGCTACATTCTAACCGAAACGAAAACACAAAATATTTTCAAACAAATTGAAGCCATCAAACCCGAAATCGTCATCATCGATTCCATACAAACACTGCATACCGATTACATAGAATCTACCGCAGGAAGCATCTCCCAGATTCGAGAAACCACCGCCGAGTTGATTAAGTTTGCAAAAGAATCTAATATTCCCGTGATTTTGATTGGCCACATCACCAAAGACGGAAACATAGCTGGTCCCAAAATTCTTGAACACATGGTCGACACCGTGCTTCAATTTGAAGGCGACCGCAATCATGTTTATCGTATTTTACGCTCCCTAAAAAATCGTTTTGGCTCCACAGCCGAAATCGGAATTTACGAAATGCTAGGAAGCGGATTGCGTGAAGTTTCCAATCCGTCTGAAATTTTAATTTCACACAAAGACGAAGAATTATCAGGAACCGCCATAGCCACCACACTTGAAGGAATGCGACCATTGATGATCGAAATTCAATCTTTAGTCAGCACAGCTGTTTATGGAACACCGCAACGCAGCACTACAGGCTATAACGCCAAAAGATTAAATATGATTCTAGCCGTTCTCGAAAAAAGAGCGGGCTTCAGATTAGGTGCCAAAGATGTTTTCTTAAACGTAACCGGAGGGATTTCTGTTGACGATCCTGCTATTGATTTAGCTGTTGTTGCGGCCATTTTATCTTCTAACGAAGACATTCCGGTTAACAAAGGCTTTTGCTTTGCTGGCGAAGTGGGCTTATCGGGCGAAATCCGACCTGTAAACCGAGTAGATCAGCGCATTCAAGAGGCCGAAAAATTAGGCTTTTCGACTATTTTTGTATCCAAATACAATAAAATAGCCTCGAAAAACACAGGAATTAAAATTGAATTGGTTGCCAAAATCGAAGATGTGGCAAGTATGTTGTTTGGATAAAAACAGAATATTACGCAATATAAAACACCTTACTTGACTCCTTAATCACTGATAATTAAATATTTAATTATCAAATAACGATTTATTATTGTTATTATTTTGTATCTTTATAAGAAGCCATTTTCTTCTTTAAAATATTTCAAAAGTAAAACCAAGAATCGAAACAATAGATCCTTTTTACTAACAAATTGGTGAAAATTTAAATCATGACACCTCATTTGAAAAAATATGTTTTTATTAAAATAAAGAGAATCGCTAAACCCAAGAATCCTTTCTAAAAACACATTCTTTTTATGTATTTACCTGTAAATTTAAAATTGATTATTATTAGCGATTGGGGTTCAAACGAATTAAGAAACACAAAAAGCGAGAACTAAACCGCTAAATGTTGTTTTTCAATAACTACGATACAAGTATCACATATCAAAATTATTAACTAACTAAAACCCATAATAATGAAAAAGCAAACTGGCATTTGGATAGACTCAAAAAAAGCAATCATTGTAACACTAGAAGGCGAAAATGAATCTATAACTGAAATTATATCAGACATAGAAAACCCTGTACATCATGACAATGAAGGAAACAAAGGTTCTTTCTTCGGAAATCAACATGTGAATTCTGAAAAAACATTTGACGAAAGAAAAAAGAACCAAACCAATACCTACCTCAAGGACGTTATTACTTCACTTCAAGAATCAGATGAACTGTATATTTTTGGCCCAGCCGAAACCAAAAATAAATTACAACAAAAAATAAATGAAGAAAAAACTGATATTGCCAGTAAACTGAAATTAGTTGAAACTGCAGATAGCATGACGCCTAATCAGATTGTAGCACAAGTTAAAAAATTCTATAATTAATTACTTCGTTTTTAAATACTCGTTCAAAAGAATTACAACTTCTATTGTAGTTTTTTTTTGTACCTAAAGCAAAGTTTATTAAACTTTAGAGATAGATAATCGATGAGTTAAAAAAAGTCATTACTTTAGCTTCATACAGAAATGTTCTATAATTCATGAAAACGCTAAAACAAAAGACATTTATATTTTTAAGAATAGTTATCGCCTTAACTATCATTGCAATCATTGGTCTTTTTAGTTTTAGAAATTCGCTATTACAACAACTCTTATCCAAAACAACTGCAAAAGCGAGCATCAAATACGATTGTAATTTCACGATAAAAGAAGGCTCTTTTGAAGGTTTATCTGGCATAAAATTGACCAAAATTGTCCTTGCTCCAAAGAATGCAGATACCCTTTTTAACATTCAAAAGATTGAAACTACCATTAACTTTTGGCATTTATTCCTGGGTGAGGTTCAACTTGGAACATTAAAAATAAATAATGGTTACGTACAATTAACCCAAAAAGGAAAAAGGAAAAATTTTGCTGCATTTATAAAAAAAGACAGCACAGAAACTACCATCACAGACAAATTAAATTATGCTTCATTTGGCTATAAAACCATTTCTAAACTTTTAAACTTGGTCCCAACCGACATGAAGATCGAAAAACTAGTTTTCAAAATCGATGACAACGGAAAAAAGGCAACTATTGACATCAAAAAACTAGTTCTTATCAACAAAAATCTTGAAACAGCTATTCATGTTCAAACCAATACTTTTGCACAACGCTGGAAAATCAAAGGATTAGCAGATCCACGAAATAAGCAAGCAGACATCCGATTCTTCAATTTAGATTCTGGGGCTATTAAATTACCTTACTTTGACGAACGTTACAACCTTATTTCCAGCTTTGATTCCATTCGTTTAAACATTCAAAATATAGAAAAAAGTAGTGGTGAATTTCATTTAGATGGTTTTGCCTCCATCGTTAATTTAAAAATCAATCATCCTAAAATAGCTAGAAAAGATGTGGTTATAAAAAACGCTCGTTTTGACTACCGTTTCCTTTTCGGATCTGACTTTATTTCGATAGACAGCAGTTCTACTGTTCAATTAAACAAAATAAAACTGCATCCGTATTTGTCCTACGATACCGAAGAGGACACTATTTACAGACTCAAAGTGACTATTGCAAAAATGAAAACCCAAGACTTTATTACTTCACTTCCTGATGGATTATTTACTCATTTTGAAGGAATGGAAGCTACGGGTGATTTTGACTATAAATTGAATTTTAAATTCAATAAAAACAAGCCTGATCAATTGGCATTTGACAGTAATCTTAAAAAAGAAAACTTGCAAATCACCAAATATGGTGAAGCCAACTTAAACAAAATTAATGGTGAGTTTACATACCGCGCTATCATAAAGGATGTTTTACAACGTCCCATTTTGGTGGGAACTGGCAACCCAAACTTCACGCCTTTAGATCAAATTTCGCCTTATTTACAAAAATGTGTTTTGACATCTGAAGACCCATCCTTTTTCAATCATCTTGGTTTTATTAATGAAGCCTTTAAACAATCTATTGTAAAAAACATTAAGACCAAGAAATTTTCCCGTGGCGCCAGCACCATTAGTATGCAGTTAGTCAAAAACGTTTTTCTTACTCGTGAAAAAACATTGTCACGAAAATTAGAAGAAATTCTATTGGTCTATTTATTAGAAAACAATAGAATTTCGAGTAAAGAACGCATGTTGGAAGTCTATTTTAATATTATCGAATGGGGACCAAATGTGTATGGTATTGGTGAAGCGAGTCAGTATTATTTCCAAAAAAAGCCTATTGATTTAACGTTAAATGAATGTTTGTATTTGGCTAGAATTATCCCAAGTCCAAATAAGTTTATGTACCATTTTAATACCGATGGAAACTTAAAAGACTCCTCTAAAAAAGTAGAATCCTTCCTAACCAACATCATGATTAAAAGAGGCGTATTGACTATTGAGGATACCATTTACAAATCACAGCCCGTGATTATCTCAGGTTCTGCGAGATCTTTAATCAGGATAAAAGTCAAGGATTCAATTAAAGTCGATTCATTGTTTATTTCAAAATTAGCACCACAACCAATTATGTCTAAAATCAAAAAATAAACTAACGTTTTATAGGTAGTTTTTTTGACTAAGCTTATATATTTCCTTAATCCATTTAAAGACCGTAAGAAAATATTCTCATTGATGTGTATTTGAATTGATTTTTATAGTATTTTTAAAAACTATAAAAACTGCTTCACCAATATGAGAAAACCATACTTTATCCGCTTTTTAATTTTAACCCCGCTTTTCCTTACAGCGCAATCTAAATTTGTTAAAAAAAGCTATCATCAAAATGGACTGATTGCCCACGAAATGTGGTTTGACAGCAACAAACAAGTGGACAGTATAAAGACTTATCACAATGTAGGCGGCATCAAAGAAGCAGTCTATCTTGATAAACAAACTAAATACCATGGAAATATAACCCTGACCAACAGTGAAGGAAAACTTAAAACTACATGGGTATTTGATCATGGAACGCTCATCAAACAAACCAATCACTTCTCAGAATACACCACCAAAACGAAACAGTACGTTAAAGGAAAAGAAGCCAGACTTGATAGTATAAATATCAAGCTAGCAAAGACACCTAATAATACAAGTTTAATATTCAGCAGAGCTTATTTGAATACTGAACTAGAAAATTTCATATTAGCTGAATATGATTTTTTAAAGATTAAAAATGCTTTTGAGAAATTTAAAAGTACTAGAACAGAAATGCCACCGGAAAAAAACATATTTATAAATAAGACCTTAGCTAACGCTTATGATCATCTGGCTCACATCTACGCTAATTTTGGAATGGCAAACAAAGCCATAAAACACCACTTATTAGCCATTGAAACCTATCCACAAGAGCTTCGTTATACTAATAATTTGGGCACCTATTTATACCGAACGGGGCAATATCGATTAGCAATACATTATTATAATGAAGTTCTTAAAAAAAGTCCAAAACATCCTTTTTCTAATTGGGGCTTAGGAGGCACACTTTTGGAGTTAGAGGAATATGACAAAGTAATTGAACATATTAATACTGCCTTATTAAAAGAAGAAAACCTCTACAAGTACGAAAGAGGAATAACAGAAAGTGACCCAAGAACCATTAGAGGACTCGCCTATCATAAGACAGGACAAACAGAATTAGGAATTACTGATTTGAACGAAGCTTTAAAAATTAATGATAAAAACTCTATTGCGAATAAATACCTAGGTGTTATTTATTATGATCTAGGTCAAAAAGAGAAGGCTTGCGGTTACTTTCAAAAATCGAGAGAATTAAATTATGAAAAAAAATATTATCTCAAAAATCTAGAACAATTAATCCAAAAAACCTGTACACCTACTACAGATCAACATACTGACAAAACCCTATTAGTGTCAAACCATAAAATAGAAAAAAACACGGTAATTGAAATCATCAGCGAAGTTGAAGCTAGCGAATTTACGTCAACAACCAACAGTATAAAAAACCCAACATCTGCACCTTATATTTCCCCAAATCCAGCTATTGACGATTTTGAAGTTTACAATTTTGACTCATCAGATTTCCGTTTCAAAATACACAATATTGAATCACGTTTGGTTCGTGAAGGAATGGCAATTGGAAAAACTATTACAGTTACTGGACTTCCTACTGGATTATACCTTCTTACAATTGAAAAAGGAACGTCTAAACAAACTTTCAAATTAATCAAACAATAATATTTTGGTTTCTACCACAAATTGAAATACTTTTTCCTTGGTAAAAAAGGCACAAACAATTGAATTTAAGGTAAATAAAACAAAATAAACACTATAACTATACCAAATGAAAAATAAATACTTTATCCGCTTTTTAATTTTAACCCCGCTTTTCCTTACAGCACAATCTAAATTTGTTAAAAAAAGCTATCATCAAAACGGATTGATTGCACTCGAAATGTGGTTTGACGATAATAAAAAAGTGGACAGCATTAAAACCTACCATAATATAGGCGGTATAAAAGAAGTAGTTTATCTTGACAAACAGTCAAAATATAATGGAAATATCACCCTAATCAACAGTGAAGGAAAACTTAAAACCACATGGCTATTTGATCACGGCACACTAATTAAACAAACCAATCACTTCTCTGAACACACCATCAAAACAAAACAAATTGTAGAAGAAAGAGAAGCAAAACTTGATGAAGTCAACATCCAATTAGCTGAAAAACCAAATAACATCAGTCTAATACATCAAAGAGCCTCTTTAAATAGTTTTTTGGGCAATTACATTTTAGCTGAATTTGATTATTTAAAATTAAAAAAAATTATCGAAAAAATTAAGGGCACTACCAAAGAGATGTCTCCAGAGAAATTAGTGGGAATAAATAAATCCTTGGCAAGTTTATATGACAGTTTGGCCTACATTTATTCAGCCTTTGGTATGGCAAATAAATCCATTGAATACCACTTACTAGCCATTGATACCAATCCAGAAGACTCTCGATATAATAATAACCTTGGGGCTTATTTACTTGAAACAGGCCAACCCCGACTAGCGATTCATTATTACAATGAAGTTCTTAAAAAAGCACCTCAACACGCTTTTGCCAATTGGGGATTAGCAAGTATTTATTTAGAACTTGAAGAATATGAAAAAGTTATTGCTCCTATAAATATTTCAATATTAAAAGAAGACAACATTTATAAATTTGGAAGAGGAACCGCTGAAAATGATTTAAGAACTATTAGAGGACTCGCTTATCATAAGACGGGACAAACAGAATTAGGAATTACTGATTTGAACGAGGCTTTAAATATCAATGATAAGAATTCCGTTGCCAATAAGTATTTAGGTGTTATTTACTATGATTTAGGTCAAAAAAAGAAAGCTTGTGATTATTTTCAAAAATCAAGAGAATTGAATTATGAAAAAAAATATTACCTCAAAAATCTAGAAACATTTATTCAAAAAGCCTGTTCCTCTTCAAACAATAGCCCGATTGTTGAAGTTTTACCAGCTACGAACAAAACAACAGAAAAAAAGGTATCTAATAATGTTATTGAAATGATCAGTGAAGTAGAAACTAGCGAATTTACGTCAACAACCAACAGTATAAAAAACCCAACATCTGCACCTTATATTTTCCCAAATCCAGCTATTGACGATTTTGAAGTTTACAACTTTGAACCCTCAGACTTCCGATTCAAGATACATAATATAGAATCAAGTCTGGTTCGTGAAGGAATGGCAATTGGAAAAACTATTACAGTTACTGGACTTCCTGCTGGTTTGTATCTACTTACAATTGAAAAAGGCACATCTAAACAAACATTCAAATTGATTAAACAATAATATTGTTTTTGGAACAAAAAAAACCGACTCTTCAGAATAAAAAATCTGAAAAGTCGGTTTCAATAGTTTTACACTTTAAACTTTAAGGTGCTGGATTAGGGTAAATTGCCTGAACAGTATCAATCTCTTTCAAAATTTCTTCTGTTAGTTTAACAGTAAAAGCTTCAATATTTTCTTTTAGTTGCGGGATTGATGTTGCGCCGATAATAGTACTAGTGACATATTTTTGCTGGTTTATAAAAGCTAAAGATAATTGCGTTAAACTTAGCCCATGTTTGGTTGCAATTTTATGATACATTTTAGTCGCCGCTACGCTTTGTTCGCTACTATAGCGATTGTACTGTGGAAACAAATTCAATCTTGCTTTTGGGTGTTTCTCCATTCCTTCTAAGAACTTCCCTGTCAAAACTCCAAAACCCAAAGGAGAATAAGCCAACAAACCAACATTTTCTCGATGACAAATTTCAGCTGAACCTACTTCAAATTGACGATTTAATAAGGAATACGGATTTTGAACAGTTGCTATTCTTGGCAAATTATGATATTTACTTTCTTCTAGAAAACGCATTAAACCCCAAGGATTCTCATTAGAGACTCCTACAGCTTTGATTTTTCCTGATTTGACAAAACCATCCAAAGTCTCTAAAACTTGATGAATATTATCTTGCCATTCATCCGTTTGAACTTTAAAGCCATGTTGTCCAAAAAAATTAGTTTTGCGTTCTGGCCAATGCAGTTGGTATAAATCAATGTACTCTGTTTGCAAACGCTTTAAGCTATTATCCAAAGCGTATTGTAAGCTTACAGGCGAAAAATCTAATTTTTCGCGCATATAGCCAAAAATAGGACTTGGGCCTGCAATTTTACTCGCCAAAACAATTTTATCTCTTTTTCCTGAATTTTTGAACCAAGAACCAATTATCTTTTCAGTACTTCCGTAGGTTTCTTTATGACCAGGAATAGAATACATCTCGGCAGTATCAAAGAAATTAACCCCTTTTTCAAAAGCATAATCCATTTGAGCGTGACCTTCAGCCTCCGTATTTTGTTGTCCAAAAGTCATGGTACCAAGACACACTTCACTCACTTTAATGTCAGTCTGAGGTAATTTATTATATTGCATTTACTTATTTCTTTATTGAATGACAAAAGTATCTAAAAAAGAAAAAAGGTTCAAAGAATAACTCTGAACCTTTTCTTAAAATTTAAAGAATATTGTAAATTAATTGATTTCATTCAACATTTTAGATATTTCATCTAATCTTGGCGTTAAGATAATTTCAATTCTACGGTTTTTAGCTTTTCCTTCCGCCGTAGCATTAGTTGCTAAAGGAGAAAACTCACCTCTTCCAGCTGCCGTGAGATTTTGTTTATTAATCATTTTGTTCTCACTTAAGATTGAAACAATAGCAGTCGCTCTTTTAGTAGATAAATCCCAGTTATTAGCAATAGGTCCTGACGCTAAATAAGGATCATCATCTGTATGTCCTTCAATTAATACTGAAATTTCAGGGTTATCTCCCAAAACCTTCCCTACTTCAACCACTGCTTTACGTCCTTCAGATCCTACTGACCAACTTCCAGAACCAAACAATAATTTATTTTCCATAGACACATATACTTTCCCATTCTTTTGTTCTACAGTCAAACCTTTACCTTCAAATCCGTTCAAGGCATTCGACAAAGTTTCTTTCAGCTTGCGCATGTTTTCCTCTTTAGCTGCGATCAAGGATTCTAATTCCTGTAAACGTTGTGCATTTTTATTCAAACGTTCTTGTTCAATAGCTAAGGCTTTAGATTTTGTATCTAATTGTGAAAGCAAATCACGATTTTTACTCATATTGGCTTGCAATGCCTCGTTACTGTTTTTTTCTAATGCTTTGTATGAAGCATCAAGATTATTCATCTTATCAGTCAGTCCAGCATAATCTGCATTGAGTTTTTCACGTTCTGCTTTTACTTTGGCTAAGTCTAACTTCAAGGCATCCTGATCCAGTTCTAATTGGTTTTTACTTTTCAAAAGATCTGCATTTTCATCAGAAAGGCTTCTGTTTTCTTTTTTTAAGTCGGTGTATTTATTTTCTAGTTCGGTGTATATTTTTTTTGAAACACAAGAACTCGTCATTGCAATTAGCAACAATCCGATGGAAACTTTTTTTATCATCAATTTAAATTTAAATATTTATTAATAAACTATTCTATTTCAACTACAATCGGACAATGGTCAGAATGTTTGGCTTCGGGCAAAATTAAGGCTCTTGTAATTCTGTCCTTCAAAGGCTCACTCACCAGACAATAATCAATACGCCATCCTTTATTATTTAATCTCGCAGAAGGAAAACGCATCGTCCACCAGGTATAATTATCCGGTTCTTTGTTCAAAAAACGAAAACTGTCGATGAATCCATTTTTTAAAAAAACATCTAACCAAGCTCTTTCTTCTGGCAAAAATCCAGATGTTTTTTTATTTCGCACAGGGTCATGAATATCTATCGCTTCATGGCAAATATTATAATCCCCACAAATCACTAGATTAGGAATTTCTTGTTTCAGTTGTGTAATATATTCTTGAAAATCGTCCATAAACATAAACTTATGACTCAATCGCTCACTGTTAGTCCCAGATGGCAAATATAAACTCATGACTGAAACTGAATCAAAATCGACTCTAATGTTTCGTCCTTCGAAATCCATATGCTCAATTCCCGTGCCATAAACCACATTATTAGGTTTTATTTTTGACAATATAGCCACACCACTATATCCTTTTTTTGTGGCAGGAAACCAATAATGATAGGGGTAACCCGCCGCTTCAAAATCTGCCAACGGCACTTGCTCTGGAGT
The DNA here is from genome assembly GCF_040703125.1 of Flavobacterium ovatum. Classification (NCBI taxonomy): domain Bacteria; kingdom Pseudomonadati; phylum Bacteroidota; class Flavobacteriia; order Flavobacteriales; family Flavobacteriaceae; genus Flavobacterium; species Flavobacterium ovatum. The sequence goes on along the minus strand of NZ_CP160035.1, from coordinate 1,076,628 downwards.
TGCTTTAATTTCTTGAAGACAAATCACATCTGGATTTGCTTGTTTTAACCAATCAATGAACCCTTTAGAAATGGCTGCACGTATTCCATTCACATTATAGGATATAATTTTCATACTGAATCTATTTTTTTTATTGTCTCAAAAGTACTAAAAAATAAAAAGGATGTAGCACAAAACCCGAAAATAGAATTCGGTCATAGTTGAATAATGGAGTTTTTTTCTATCTTTGTTTTTCGCTCAAAAACAAAAAAACACATGGGTTTAGTTAGTGCCAAAGAAGTTGCGAAAGCTATCAATCTTGAGAAATACGGAATTTTAGGGACTTTTTCAGGGTGGCTATTAATGAAGATTCTGAGAATTTCAACGTTAAACAAAGTTTACAACAGAAATAAACATCTAAAAGAGCTTGCTTTTTTAGATGGTATTGTAGATGACTTACAAATTAAATTTGAAATACCAGAAGAAGACTTAAAACGCCTACCAAAAAGCGGTGCTTATATCACTATTTCCAATCATCCCCTAGGCGGAATCGATGGCGTTTTATTATTGAAATTAATGCTCGAAAGAGAACCCAATTTTAAAATTATCGCCAACTTTCTTTTGCATCGTATTGAACCTTTGAAACAATACATCATGCCCGTAAATCCTTTTGAAAATCACAAGGATGCTAAATCAAGTGTGGTAGGAATCAAGGAAACTTTACGCCATTTGAGTGATGGGAAACCTCTGGGCATGTTTCCAGCAGGAGAAGTTTCTAGTTATAAAGACGGGAAATTAATGGTAGATAAACCTTGGGAAGAAGGAGCGATCAAAGTGATTAGAAAAGCACAAGTTCCTGTAGTTCCTATATATTTTCATGCTAAAAATAGCGGTTTATTTTATTTACTTTCCAAAATTAGTGGAACACTTCGTACCGCCAAATTACCCTCGGAAGTTTTTAGTCAAAAAAACAGAATCATTAAAGTACGTATTGGAAAACCTATTTCCGTAAACGAACAAAATGAGCACAAAACGCTTGAATCCTACTCTGAATTTTTGAGAAAGAAAACGTACATACTTGCTAATCCTTTTGAAAAGGAAAGCAAATTGATTTCTACTCCGAGCTTAAAAATACCAAGAAGCCCAAAGGAAATTGTAACCCCAGCAAATGTTGACAACATTATAAGCGAAGTAAAAGCATTAAGAGATACAGATTGCCGCCTTTTGCAAAGTAAAAATTACGAAGTATTTTTTGCGCAGGCAAAATCTATCCCAAATATCCTACATGAAATAGGTCGCCTTCGTGAAATCACTTTTAGAGAAGTAGGCGAGGGAACGAATGAACCGATTGACTTGGATAAATTTGACCAATATTACCACCATCTTTTCCTTTGGGATGAAGAAGGTAAAAAAATTGCAGGAGCTTACCGCATGGGATTGGGTTCTGAAATTTATAAAAACCACGGCATCGAAGGATTCTATTTGAATGACCTTTTCCGTTTTGAACCGGAATTACATGATATGATGAGCAAAAGCATCGAAATGGGACGCGCTTTTATCATCAAAGAATACCAACAAAAACCAATGCCTTTGTTCTTGCTATGGAAAGGAATTATCCATACTACTTTGCGTTTTCCTGAACACAAATATTTAATGGGAGGTGTCAGTATTAGTAATCAATTTTCAGATTTTTCTAAATCATTGATGATTCAGTTTATGAAGTCTAATTATTATGATCCCTATATTGCGCAATACATTCATCCAAAAAAAGCCTATAAAGTAAAATTAAAGGATGCCGATAAAGATTTCATCTTTAATGAAACGGAAGCCGATTTGAATAAGTTTGACAAAATCATTGACGAACTAGAACCAGGTGTTTTACGTTTACCTGTTTTGATTAAAAAATACATCAAACAAAATGCTAGAGTTGTTGCTTTTAATGTTGACCCACTATTTAACAATGCCGTTGATGGACTAATGTACATAAGAGTAGAAGATATTCCAGAAAGCACAATGAAACCCGTTATGGAAGAATTTCAAGCAGAACTCGAACGAAAACTCAATGAAAAAGGAGAACACGAATCTGAATTATAGCAAAAAAGTCTCGATATATCGAGACTTTTTTATTTAAAACCATTTTTTATGATGGAGTTGGTAGGTATCGTAAAACTCTTGATCTGATTTTGACAAATAAATAATTCCTTCAACTAGCCCCAGTAAAGCGGTCAAAGAACCAAAGGTAGCCATACTCAGAATAATCCATAAAACACCTTGTATATTATATCCTAATAGGAATTTATGAATTCCGAGAGGCCCTAAAATAATGGCTAAAATTCCCGCTGCTAATCGTTTACTATCTTCCTCATAGGAATGCGGGTCACTCCAATGCGTATGACTTGAATTTTCCATGATAAAGTAATTTAGAGGGTTAATTGTCCTTTAAATATACGAAAAAAAACGGAATTACTAATTACACAATCACCAGAGAGTCATTCCAACATATTGTTTTATAACTAATTACATCTAATAAATACTTATAAAGCATACTTCATCATAATCTTATCTACAATCACTTGTGCCAGTCGTTCGTGACTTTCAAAAGTCCAACCAGCAACGTGAGGAGACAAAATTACATTTGAAGCATCTAGCAAATATTGAAAAGCCTCGGGGGTGTCGTTTTCTTGAAAAAGAGTTTCAAAGGATAGTTTTTCATATTCTAACACATCTAAGCCAGCGCCCAAGACTTTTCCAGACCGCATTGCAGCTACCAGATCAGACGTAACGATGTTATTACCTCTTGATGTGTTCATAATCCAAAAAGGTTTGACAAATCCATCTATAAATACTTTATTGACCATCCCGTTGGTCTCTGGCGTCCACGGAATGTGCAAGCTGAGAACATCTACTTTCTGTTGGAGTTCTTGCAATGAAACTTGTTTGCAGTTTTCATCGCCCACATTTTCTTGAATATCGTAACAAATTACATCGACATTAAAACCTCTTAGTTTTTTGGCGAACGATTTCCCCATATTACCATACCCAATAATTCCAACTGTTTTTCCATCTAGTTCATGACCACGGTTGCTTTCGCGGTTCCATTGTCCAGAACGGATTTCTCTATCAGCTTGATTGAGGTTGTTGAATAAAGACAAAATCATTCCAAGTGTGTGTTCGGCTACCGCGTTGCGGTTTCCTTCGGGCGCGGCGATTAACGTAATGTTTTTAGTTTTAGCATAGTCACAATCAATACTTTCTAGTCCTGCTCCTACTCTAGCGATGAATTGCAAATTGGTCGCTTTGTCCAAAAAGGCTTTATCAATCTTGAAACGACTGCGAATTACAATTCCGTTATAGTCTTGGATTTTAGATTCGATTGCTTCTTTGGAAGACGTGAAATCTTCGTGATTCACAAAACCAGCAGTTTGCAATTGTTCCATCATAACGGGATTGTTGCTATCGATATGAAGAATCTTAATTTCTCTCAAAATATTTTATTTTAAACTTAAATTATTTCAGATTGAGGATTAACTATTTTTGATTTCAGATGTAAAATCAAAAATAGTTAATCTTCATTCGTTAATCACAAATTTTTTATTTCCCTTTAATTTGTTTCAAAGCTGCTTTGATTCCACGAATCAAGGACGAACTGAAACCATGAGATTCCATTTCGCTTAATCCTGCAATGGTACAGCCTTGCGGCGTTGTAACACGGTCAATTAATTGCTCTGGGTGAATTTGTTCTTGCATTAACATTTCCGCGGCACCTTTTACAGTTTGTGCAGAAATCTGCAAAGCCGTTTTCCAGTCAAAACCAATTTCGATTCCAGCTTGCATCGACGCACGCATATAGCGCAAAGCAAATGCGGTTCCGCTAGCCGCTAAAACGGTGGCTGCATCCATTAATTTTTCGTCAATAACAGGAGCAGTTCCTAGCCCTTCGAACAAAGTCACTAATTGTTGTCCATAGCTTGCTTTGTCTTCTTGAAAAGTGATACAAGTTGCAGATTCACCAAATTGAGCAGCAATATTTGGCATCACACGGATAGCGTGATGCTCTGTCCCAATTTTATTTTGAAGGGACTCAATTGACAAACCACTCACTGCCGAAGCGATGATTTTGTCTGACAGTACAGGAAGTATTTCAGCCAAAACTAAATCTACTTGGTACGGTTTGATTGTCAAAAGAACAACATCGGCTTCTTGAATGTTATGTTTGTTATCAGAAGAAACAATAATACCCAGGGACTCTAGGTGTTTAATGTTCGCTACGTTACGACGAGTAACAGTTACTTGATTTCCTTCGGTGAATTTAGCAATTCCTACCGCAACTGAAACTCCAAGATTTCCGCCACCTATAATATGTATTTTCATGATTATTTATTTAATTTACTCTCCCCAACCCTATCCGAAGAAAAAGGAGTATAACGGAAAGTGTTCCTTACTATTTTTTGTTTTCTAAAATCCCAAAATCAATCTTGCTATGGAAAAATAAATTAATATTCCACAAATATCGTTACTGGTTGTGATAAATGGGCCTGTTGCTAAAGCGGGGTCAATTCCAAATTTATCCAGTAATAAGGGAACGAAAGTTCCAATTAATGAAGCAATTATAATTACCGAAATCAAAGCAGAACACACCACAAAACCAATAATCAAAGGCTCTCCCAAAAGGAAATAACTTCCTATAAAGAGAATTACAGCCAGAATAGCTCCGTTTAATAAACTTAAGGAAATTTCTTTAATGAGTCGGTTGAACAACGAACCACTCAAGGTATCATTTGCCAAACCTTGCACAATAATTGCCGAAGATTGTACGCCTACATTTCCTGCCATTGCAGCAATAAGCGGGGTGAAAAAAAATAATTTTCCGTGTTGTAACATAGCCCCTTCAAACAATCCTAACACTCTAACGGTGATAAAACCACCCAAAAGAGCGAGGACCAACCACGGCAAACGGGCTTTGGTCAATTCAAGAATACTATCATCTGCTTCAACATCTTTGGAGATACCTGCTGCTAACTGGTAATCCTTGTCCGCTTCTTCACGAATTACATCGATAATATCATCAATGGTGATTCGGCCTACTAATCGGCCCATGGCATCAATTACAGGAATGGCTTCTAAATCGTATTTTTGCATGATACGCGCTACCTCAACATCCTCAGCATCTACACTAACCGAAGTTACGTTGTTGATATAAATTTCAGAAATTTGTGCTTTGGTTGAGGTAGTCAATAAATCTTTGAGTGACAAACGTCCTTTCAATCGGTTTTCGTCATCAACCACATAAATAGAATGCACACGAGAAACGTTTTCGGCTTGTGCTCTCATTTCTTTGACACAAGTCAAGACATTCCAGTTTTCATTGACCTTGACAAGTTCTTTCCCCATGAGTCCACCAGCGGTATCTTCATCGTAGCGCAACAAGTCAATAATATCTTTGGCATGCTCTAAATCTTCCAATTCAGAGATAACCTCTTCTTTTTTGGCTTGTGATAATTCGGCAATAATATCCGCCGCATCATCGGTATCCAACTCGTCTAATTCCTCCGCAATTTCTTTTGCCGAAAGGCGACTTAATATATTTTCACGCAAATCATCTTCTAGTTCTAGAAGAATCTCCGCGGTTTTCTCAGAATCTAATACCTTAAAAATATAGGTTGCTTCATCAAAATCCAGTTCATCTAATATCTCGGCTATATCAGCATGGTGCATATCATTCAACAAGAATTCTAATTCCCTATCGTTTTTATTTACAATGTGCTGCTCTAGTTCGAGTATTAATGCTTTACTGATTTTGAATTCCATCGGCTTCTATTTTTTGGGTCAATTCTATAAATTGGGCTACGTTTAATTGTTCAGGTCTAAGGTTAAAAACTTCGTCTTCTCTCAGAGCGTCGGACAAATTTAGGGTTTTTAAACTATTGCGCAAAGTCTTTCTACGTTGTTGAAAGGCGGTTTTAACTACCGTAAAAAATAACTTCTGGCTACATGGTAAACTGAAATCTTTTTTACGACGCAAACGCAACACGCCTGATTTTACTTTTGGCGGTGGGTTGAACACGTGTTCATCAACCGTAAACAGATATTCAGCATCATAAAAAGCTTGTGCCAAGACCGATAATATACCGTAAGCCTTGGTTCCTTTCTTCTCGCAAATACGTTCTGCCACCTCTTTTTGGAACATCCCAGAGAACTCAGGAACTTGCTCCTTGAATTCTAACATTCGGAACACAATTTGAGTCGAAATGTTATACGGGAAATTCCCTATGATTGCGAATTGCTTCCCTGCAAAAATCTCGTTGATATCGTATTTTAAGAAATCTTTAGAGATAATTTTATCTTTTAATTTTGGATAATTAGCATCCAAATATTCGACCGATTCGGTATCAATTTCGACTACATAAGTCGTCACGGGTTTTTCTAACAAATATTTCGTTAGCACTCCCATTCCTGGTCCAATTTCCAAAACATCATCGTACCCTTCTAAATTCAAGGTGTCGGCAATTGCCTTGGCAATGCTTTCGTCTTTTAAGAAATGTTGTCCGAGGTGTTTTTTTGCTTTTACTTTTTCCATATTATGCTGAATTTATTTCAGTATCTATTTTTTTAACCGCGAAGACGCTAAGGCGCTAATTTTTTTATACTATAATCTTTTAAGCCGCTAAGGCTAAAAGACGCAAATTACTTTATATTCTGCATCCATTTTCCCGCTAAGGAACCAACCCATAATCTACAGCAATGACTAAAAAACTGAGGCTAAAGTACTGCGACTGAATTCTAATTCTAATGCTCTGATATCACTTGTAATTCCGTACGGAAAATGAGCATTTTTTCTCCAAACAACTTTTGCCCTTCTACCTGAAAATTCCCTGCGTTTTCTTGATAATATTTTTCCAAAGTTTCTTTACTATCGGTTGTGTATTGTGCAGAATAGGTAACTCCGCCCATCTCTTCTTCAACCAAAACACGCACCAATCGCGCCGAAATAAATTTGCCCGTAGCGATCATTTCAGGAATGTGTTTGTGCTGCATCCAGATCATCCATTGGTCGTGTACGCTTTCGTGTATGTTTGTAGTAACGTTGTAAATAATCATAACTTAATTTATTTATTAAAGGGTTTATCGGCTAAACAAATAACCATTAAACCACTTTTACAGATTTGTATCTCCTCTTAATATTCTAAAATTCTTTCTGGCTTCAACAAAATAAATACTGTCTTGATGGTTAAAGAGTATTTTCTCGTATAAGGCCTTTGCTTTTTCGGTTTCTTTTAATTTTTTATTGTAAATCTCTGCCGAAAAATAAAGTGCTTCGTCAATGTATATTCCGTCTCTGTGCTTGTCTATTATTGTTTGATATTGGCTTAATGCCAAAGGAAAATCACCTAATTTTTCATATATTTTCCCCAATCGCAATAAAGTCACGCCTTCAATCTCGTCTCCTTTGTGTTTCTTCAAAATGACTTGAAATTGCGCAATAGCTTCTTCATTTCTATTTTGATACAAAAGATAATCTCCTTTGGCAAATTCCTTTAATGCCGTTTGAGTCGAATCCGCAACCGTATTGTCGTTTATCAATAAAAAATACTCCAAAGCATCATTGGCAATCAGCTGTGTACTGGCCGATTTTAATTCTTTGAACTGTTTTAAAGCCCAATCAAAGTCACCTTTAAAATAACTGGTTTTGGCCGCTTTCAAACTTGCTTCGTGTGCTACTGCGTCATTCTTTAAATCCAATTCAATTTGGGAATAATACAACAACGCTTGGTTGAATTTTTCTTCAAAAAGGAAAACATCGGCTAGCTCCATTTTGACTTGTGCTTTTTGATATTCGTTCAACTGTAAATCCAGTGCTTTTTTGATAATCGCTTTAGCTTCTTCCGGTTTATTCAAATTAAAAGCCACAAAATGTGCCTGAATCAGCTGCAAAGATAAACTAAAAGGACTGATTTCATATTGTTTGAGCAAGGCTTCTAGTTCCGTTTGGATTACTGGATACTCTTTAGGCAATGCTTTATCGATTTTCATTTGTACCAAATATGCATTGGCTTGAATCAACAATTCTAAATCCTTTGTGTTTTCCAAAACAAAACCCAGGACTGTTATTGCTGTCTCGCTATCCTCTTCCTCAATGCAAGTTTGTGCTAAATTCACAATATTTGAAAGAGAAACGGGATTGCGTTTGTAAATGGATTTTTCTTGAATAAAGGCTTTGGAAAATTCTTTTTGTTGCATATAGAACCAACTCAAATAATGATTCCAAAAAACATCTTGATTTTTCTGAACTCGAATAACCAAAGCTTTTTTCAACAAATCACTAAAGGTCGAATCTCCCTCACCCGTCATGTAGCGGGACATTTGATTTTGAATTAAAACAGAATTTTGAGGGTTAAGATATGCTTCCTCTAGAAAAGTATCCACCATCTTTTCCATATTACCTAATTGTCCGTACAATAAACCTTTTTGATAATTAAAACTAAGATTCGGCATTTTTAGTTCTGCCGTTTCATAGGACTTTAAGGCATAATCCAATAATACTTTTTTCTCAAAAGAAGCCGAAACTCCATACACTTCGTAAGCATTCGCGTTGATTTTATCAATCGCTTGTTGGTAATAATCTTTGGCTTTAGGTTCGTTTTTTTGTAACTGATAATTGTAACCTAACTCAACCAAAATACTGGCTTGCTTGTATTTATTTAGCTGAGTGATAAGAATTTTTTCAGCTTGTTCAAACTGTTGCAATTGTTGAAGACAATCTACGGTTCTTAGAAAATACTGCAGGTTTTGAGGCACCGATTCTAACAACTCTTGGTAACTGATTTTTGCTTTTTCGAAATCGCCTTTATCGTAGTAATACTGCGCCAATTGTTCGTTCTGAGAGAAACTAACTAGCGAGAATAATAAAGCAATATATAAAATTAGGTTTTTCATTCTAAAAGTGTTCAGTATTCAGCTTTTTAGTATTCAGAGCAGTAAGCAAAAAGTGTTCCGTATTCAGCTTTTTAGTAATCAGAACAGCAATCAAAAAAAACAAATATTCAATTTCTACAAATATTTCAAATCGATTATTTTACAAACTGAAAACTAAAAAACTGAATACTGTTCACTAATTAATTATATCAAATCCACAGTATGGTCGTAAAACCTCTGGGATTACAATTCCTTCTGGAGTTTGGTAATTTTCAAGGATTCCGGCTAGAACTCTAGGCAATGCCAATGAACTTCCGTTCAACGTATGTGCCAATTGGTTTTTACCGTCTTTGTCTTTGAAACGTAATTTCAAGCGATTGGCTTGAAAAGTTTCAAAATTAGAAACAGAAGAAATTTCCAACCAACGATCTTGTGCTGTTGAAAACACTTCAAAATCATAAGTCAATGCTGAAGTGAACCCCATGTCTCCACCACAAAGGCGAAGGATTCTATAAGGTAATTTTAATTCGTTCAAAATATCTTTGACGTGTTCCACCATTCCATCTAATGCTTCGTATGATTTATCAGGATGCTCCACACGTACAATTTCGACTTTGTCAAATTGGTGCAAACGATTTAATCCACGTACGTGTGCTCCATAAGAACCTGCTTCACGACGGAAACAAGGTGTATAAGCAGTCGTCAGGACAGGCAATTCACTTTCGGTCAAAATCACATCTCTAAACAAGTTGGTTACCGGAACTTCTGCTGTTGGGATTAAATATAAGTTATCTGTTGCGTCATGGTACATTTGACCTTCTTTGTCTGGCAATTGTCCCGTTCCATAAGCCGAAGCTTCGTTTACAAAATGAGGCACTTGTACTTCATTATATCCTGCTGCAGTGTTTTTATCTAAAAAATAATTGATTAAGGCACGTTGCAAACGAGCTCCTTTACCTTTGTAAACCGGAAAACCTGCTCCCGTAATTTTATTTCCTAGTTCGAAATCGATGATATCGTATTTCTTTACCAATTCCCAATGTGGTTGTGCGCCTTCATGCAAAACAGGAACTTCACCAGCTTCAAAAACGTTTAGGTTTTCTTCGGGAGTTTTCCCTGCCGGAACAATATCTGCAGGAAGGTTTGGTAATGTGTATAATTTTTCGGTTAACTCATTAGCTAAAGCTTCAACAACATCTGCTAATTCTTTACTTTTTTCTTTAAGAGAAACCGTTTTTTCTTTAAGGATAGCGGCTTTTGCTTTTTCACCACTTTTCATTAATCCGCCGATGTCTTTGGATAATTTATTAGACTCAGATAAAATGTTGTCCATTTCAACTTGTGAAGCACGACGTTTTTCGTCTAGTTGTACCACTTCTTCCACCACGGTTTTGGCATCCATATTTCTTTTTGCCAAAGCTTGGATTACTTTCTCCTGATTCTCTCTAATAAATGCAATTTGTAACATAGCTTGATTTTTATAACTCTAGTTGTACTTTTCAATAAAGTAAGCAAATTTAAGGAAATGTTTCATATATAAGTGGACATTATGAAAAACTTAAAACAATGTTGTGTAAAGCAAAAAAGACTCTCTTTATCAGAGAATCTTTTTTGTGATTTTTAAAAATATGGTATTGAATACTTAGTCAATAACAATCTTTCTTGTGCTTGTTTTACCAGCTTCAGTAATTTTCAAAACGTAAACCCCTTTATTCAAGCTAGAAACATCAACTTGCCCAGAAGCAACTTCTTTTGACAATACTTGTTTTCCTAAAATATTATAAATAGCTACTTTTTTAGCATCTCCACTATCAGTATTGATAAACAATTTACCATCTTTCACAGGATTTGGATAAACGTTTAATCCTTTGATGTCGTTTTTAGCAACTCTTAAAGTTGGCTCAGCTAAACTTGCATCTTTTGCGGTAATTTCATCTGAATAATTAAATGCTTTATCAACAGCATAAATTTTATAATAATACTTGGCAGTGTCTGGATCTGTAATTGTTGCAGATACTCCAGTTCCTATATAAACCACAGTTCCTGTTACTGCCCCTGTACCATTTGTAATGGTATTGCCCACTTGGTAAATTCCGTTTTGATTGGGATCATTATCGCTATAAACAGTTGAAGTTGAAGGGTAACGTACAACAACATAACCTCCACCGTCTATTGCTCCAGACGCTGTCCAACCTATAGTCGCATCATTTCCAGATTTAGAATAGGTTGGTGCGGTTGCTGCATCTGGCTTAATAACATCAGGAACAGTACCCGCGTAAACAACAAAGTCATCTACGTCAACTTGTGTTGTAAAAATATCAGCAGCGCTAACAGCAGAAATACGTACAGCGGCAAAATTACCTGGTCCTTGAGCAAAAGTAGCAGTAGCAGTAGCAGTAGTTTTCAAGGTTTGTGCATACTTAATCCAAGTATTTGCTGTAAATGTAGCCGTTGATGCTCCAGCACTTGAACTTACAGATCCTGAAGCAACACCGTTTAAATACGTAGTACCACTCATTGTAATATTAGGAACACTAGTGGGGTCAACTGCAGCTCTGTAATAAAATTGAATAATGTAATCAGTATTAGGTAAAAGATAATTGGTATCTGGATTTGTAGGTGTTTGTAAACGAGTACTTGTTTTACCACTTCCCAAAGACTGGGAAACATAAATATTTCCTGTTCGAGCAGTTCCATCAGAATATGCTTTTTGAACAACTGCATTACTTGAAGATCCTATACTCCATTTTGCAAATTGTGTTGTACCCGTAGAAGATACTACTGGCAAATTAGCAGTAGTAGATTCTGCTTCAATCCCTCCAATCATATTTGGAAACTGCCCGATAACTTGTTGTGCCTGAGCATTAGAACATAACAAAGCCATTGCCAATACAGCAACACCTTGAACAATTCGATTTTTGTTAAGTAATTTTGTTTTCATAATGTTAAAGATTTTAAGTTAGATTATTATATGGTATTCCAAATTGGATAACCAATTTGGAATACCAAACATAAGTATTTTATTTAATTAAAAAAAGATTTTTAGTTTTTTATATTCATTTAGTAACCAAACACATAAGTATGTTTTTAAATACTTACAGAAAAACTTTTTAAACGCAAAACTTTAATTTCTAACAATTATCATTTTGGTTCCTACTATCATGTTTGTATCATCTAAAATCTTCAACAAATAAGTTCCGCTTTCTAACGTGTTGATTTCTATAACAAAATGATTGGAATCAGAACCTTGAAGCTTTTTATCTAGCACTTGTTTTCCATCCATACTATAAATTAGTACTTTACTTGCAGTCTTAATACTTGAAGAGTACAAATTAATAATACTAGAAGCAGGGTTTGGATACACCACAAAAGCATTGTTTAGCTGGTTTTTATCAACAGATAATGAACTCGCTGTACCCCAAAATTCAATTTCTGAAACAGATGTAAATGCAGTAGAATTATTACCACCTCCAATGATTTTTACATATCGAGCTACATTAGTAAAAGGATAAATCGCATATGTTGTTTGAGATGCTGCTGCACTTTGCACATTTACAGGAGTTGTATAAGTCAATCCATCAGTAGAGAATTGAATTCCATAATAATACCATTTAGAAGAAGTCCCAGTAGTTGAAATCTTTATAGATTCTAGTGTATATTGTGCTCCAAGGTCATAGGTCAATGTTCCAAATGGAGCACCAGTACCGTCATCAGACCATTTTGTACTAGTACTTTTATCCAAAGTATTTGTTGCAACATTAACTCCAGATTGAGTGTTTGTTGCAGTTACTGAAACAGGATTTCCATCTGCACCTGTATTTATAAGCGTAGCTCCCGATGGCACTCCTGCTTGCGTAATGGTCAAAGTTGTTGGTGCCATTGAACTTCCTGTTACGGTCAAAGTTCCCGTTCTAGTAGTTGTAAGTGTATTTGCAGCAGCTGTAACCGTTATTGACCCATTGTTTGTTCCAGAAGCAGTATTAATACTTAACCAAGAGGCATTATCAATATTAGCTGTCCAAGCAACATTTGATGTAACAGTTGTTGACTTAGCTTCACCTCCAGCAATAAAATTAGTAACTGCAGACAAAGTAAGTGTTGGTCCAACTTGCGTTATAGCCAAGGTAACTGGAGTAGCACCAGCACCCGTTACGGTCAACAGACCTGTTCTTGCTGCACCAGTTGTATTAGCAGTAGCAGTAATTGCGATAGAACCATTTCCGGTTCCTGAAGTATTATTAATGCTTAACCAACTCGGACTATCAACAGTTGCTGTCCAAGCCAAATTTGTCGTTACTGTTGTTGCTTTATTTTCACCAGCTATTGTAAAACTTGTTATTGGGGATAATGAAAGCGGGATATCCTCATAAGCTGTTGGCCCAACTGTTGCAGCAACCATTGGCATATAACGAACTGACTCTATACTATAATGATGCGCTCCAGGGTTACTTGTTGAAGGTCTAGATTTGCCTTCAATTTCTTCATTAAGTGTTGTTGTAGTTGTATTTACGGTGTTTAAGGTATTTACATATAATGCAGTTGTTGCAGAAGTTCTCCAAGTGCTCGTGGCATTATCAAATAATAAATTAGGATTTTCAACAATTACTTGACTTGAATTAGACAATGTAGTCGATGTTCCTCCAGAAATAAGTGTTGCAGCTCCTGTAGGATACATCAAATTATTAGACCACGTAATAGCACTTCCCTGATCTTTACCGTCTACTATTTTAACTAAACTATTGCGATTACTTGTAATTAAATTATTAGCAATAGTAACCTCACTTACTGTTTTAGTATAATTATTATTGTTAGTAAAACCTATTTCAATTCCTTGATCGTTATTTACCAAAGTATTATATCCAATAAATACACGCTCTGCACGGTAATGCTTAGTCAAATCAGTACTTGATCCTTCAATTGCATCACCTTGCGTAAGTGTAATAGGCGCATCCCATTTGGTCCCATTCAATCCTTCAAAATAATTATTGACAATTACATGATCTGTACCATAAATTCTCATTCCTCCTGTGTACAAATTAGTAACTGCTCCAGTAGTTGGATCTGTAACACTTCCAATATCTCTGCCGTTTCCAAAGAAATAATTCCCTTCAGCTCTATTTCTATTTCCATGTCTAAAAGAAAGCGTTCCGTAATTTCCACGAAATGTATTATGCCTAATGGTGTTATCACATGATTTAACCGATAATACCTCAGGATCTCCATCACAACCTTCAAATAAATTATATTCAACCGTTGTAAACCCACTTGATTTTGACATATCACTCCAGCCTACTCTAATCGATTCCTGCTCGTTTACTGCTCTTGGATTATTGTCTTTAAAATAGTTGTGATCAATTTGATCGTATGTTGATTGGTGTTTTGAATTATTACCATCAATAGTAATATAATGACCCGAAGTGTGTTTGTTTTGAAAAACATTGTGGTCAATTCGGTTGTGGTGACTCGGGTTTGTATAAGGATAAACAATATCATCATAAACACCACCAATATATACCCATTTGATTGCAACTGTTGTAGTCAAATCAAATATGTTTCTGGTTATCCTTATGTTATTTGATCCTTCAAGTTTTACCAATGTACTACTTCCTGTTGCTATAATATTAAAACCCTCAACGATAAAATTGGCACATCTTTTAAAAGTAAAATAAGAATTTCCAGTTAAAGTTACTCCTCCAACAGTTTCTGCTTTTATAATAATCGGGTTGGCAGTAGTTTGATTCATATCAGTAAATCCACCTTGAAAACCAGCATAACTTCCATTCTTAAGGATAAAGGTTCCTCCATTAGTTCCAGCAGCTTTAACAGCAGTGATTAACGTACTCGCACTTGTATAGGTCGTTTGTGCTTGCAGTTCATTAAAAATTAAAAACCCCATTAACACAAAAAAGTGTTTGGAGACTTTGCCCTTCAAAAAAGTAATTTTTTTCATCAATATATCATTTTGGTTAGTTAATCCTTTACTGGAAAACCATACTGGTTTACCAATTTAAAAAACCAAATATAATTATAAATTCGACATCAAAAACTTTTTAACTAAAAAAAATAACATTCATTAAATCAATACTTTAAATCCATTATTTACACTCCTTTTTTATCGACTTATGTGTTTCTAAAAAAGATTTGTGAGGGATAGAAACGGAAAGCCTGCAAACAAGTTGTAGCGATAGCAGAACCTGTTGAGGACTTGCAATGTTTGGCCCGTCCCGAAGCGTCGTGATTACGGAGGGGCACACCCAAAATATTGGAATTATTGAATTAAACATACACTATCATGAAATATAAAGAATCCCAACTTACAAAATTGATGTAGGTTGGGATTCTTGTATGATAGCGATTTGACACAATCATAAATTATGCACTTATTTTTTCTTGTCTTCGGTAACATTATGTGTTTTTAACCATTCTTCCCCTTTACTGTCCATAAAGAAATCCATCCAGACATAATATAGTACATCATCTTTTTCTACAGAAACAGAATGCATCGAACCTAATGGAATATGAAGTAACGCGTATTCAGGTAAAGCCATCTTAGCATCATCAGCGTACACTACACAGTTGTTTTTGGAAAGACTCAAAAATAATTGCTCTAACATGGGGTGTTTATGAGCACCTACTTTATCCGGACCTTTTGTTTGCACGGTTCCCATCGCTATTCTAGGAATAATTTTGTTGGGCATTATCGTGCGACTGATCGTGTTTGGACTTTTGATTGGTTCGGTATAAGGCTTGCAATCTGTAAATTTTGCATAATATACATTCTGAGTGCTTTCAGCAGAGAATTCTTTTAACTCAATGAGGTCTTGAGCAGAAAGTTTGGTTACAATTTTCAAATAATGTAAGGTGTCATTTTTTGCAGTTTTGATTGTAATGCTTTTGGCTACATTGGGCAACAAAATCGTTTCTGGCACAATCTCATACTTTTTATTAGCTGCCTTTACAGTTCCCTTTCCTTTAAAAAACAAGTAGATTGTTCTGTAACCTTCCTTGGAATAATCCACCAATCCACTTTTACCAGTAAAAGATATTTGTTCAACATGAATCCCTTTTATTTCATTTTCTAAAATTGATTTAGAATATCGCTTAGTATTTTCTGTTAATTGTGTGTTTAGCTTTTCTATCGGGATTTCTTGAGCTTGTATTATTAGTGTAAACGATAATAACAAAAGCACAATGGCACTATTTTTTTTCATTCTAATATTTTTTAATTAAATACATTTTAGGTCTTACTAAAAATTCACTTTCTTGATTTAAAATAGTTTTTTTTTTAACGCCAACTATGATTATTCCAGCTTTAGGGCTATTCTTTCAATAAGAAATAATAACGTACACGATTACGATTACTTATTCAAAATAAACCGCAACAATTCCTACTAAACGCTACAGCTATAACGTAATCATCTTCAGATCTGTTCTGAAAATTTCTACAAAAAAAAGATATACTAACATGAAATTCATGTCAGTATATCTTATAAAAAGCAAATTAATTTTATTCCGAAGGACCATATAGAATAGTCCATAAATTTATAATCATCCTTTTATAGTATTATTCACTAAATAACAACTTTCTTAATTAGTTTGACTTTAGGCTTACCATTCAATACCATAAACCCAAAGCAAACTTATTCTAAGACCTTAATTAATTATAACCAGGGTTTTGAGGCAATAACTTAGGGTTTCTAGTTAACTCATTTGCTGGTAATGGAAACAAGTAATTTCTAGTTGGATTAAAGCCAGACTTAGCTCCTTCAAATCCACCAGCTGCAAATACTGTTGGTCCTAAATTTCTTCTTGCGATGTCATACCATCTTGAAAACTCAAAAGCAAGTTCCCACTTACGCTCATCAAGAACTGTTGTTCTAAAAGCATCTTTAGTTAATCCTGAAACATCTGCTGGGAAAGCACTAGCTGTAATCAAACCTCCACCTGATCTTGCTCTTGCTCTTACTCTATTTATCCATGTATTTGCGTCACCTGTTTGCCCTACTTCATTCGCCGCTTCAGCGCCAATCAACAACAGCTCCGCATAACGCATCATTAAGTAATTGCTTTTTGTGTTTCTACCATTTCCTTCTAAAGCTGTACCTGCTTTACGAGTATACTTTGCAATATGCGGACGGTTATCACCAGCACTATAGTAAGTTTTAAAATTAGTATATGGTTGTCTTACACCTTTAAAAACTCCTGTAGCATCAAAACTAACTGCTTTTCTATAGTCAAGGTCATTCCAACTAGTATACACGCTTAAAGATGGAACCTCTACAGACCAACCTCCACCAGAACCATATTGTTCATCAGCTCTAATACCTGTAAATGCTGCTTGATAATCTCTTCCTTGATCTCCGTCAGACGTACCAATAAAATCTATTACAAATATTGGTTCAAGAGAAGCATCTGTTTTAGAAGTATCAAATACATCTTGAAAATTTGCTTCTAAACCTAACTTATAAATCCCTTCTTTTGATATACAATCTTTCGCCTCATCATAGGCTTTTTGATAATTAGCGTTGTCATATTGCCCCATTGTTAAATAAACTGAAGCCAAATAAGCACTTGCTGCTGATTTAGCAGGCATCGCTCTAGCTGTCTGAAAATTCGGCAACCATTCTTTAGCAAACTGTAAATCTACAATGATTTTTGCGTACACATCTGCAACTGGAGTCTTACTAATTGAACCTGCCGCAATAACATCTGTTACTGGCGCTTCAAGGTAAGGAATAGCTCCAAATTGTCTCACTAAATGGAAATACACAAATGCTCTTATAAAACGAGCCTGAGCCACAATTGGGTTTTTCGCAGTTTGATCTGCTGTAACTAAATCAGCTCCTGCAATAGCGTCATTACAAGCACCAATAATTTGATAGCATTTCGGCCAATATACAGCAATATTTGCATTATCAGCTTGAAGAGCTAAAGTATTAAACTGAACTCTTTCAGGGTTTGTAACATTTACATTAAGATCGACCATATCACTAGCTAACATAAGTGACATCGACATCTCTCTAGACATAAAGTTCCTATGTTGCATATGACCATAAGCTCCATTTACCGCTAATTGTATTTTATCTACAGACGTAAAAAAAGTCTCAGGGGTTAATAAGCCAACAGGTTTTTCTTCTAAATCCGAACATCCCATTATTGATAGTCCTACCAACACGAATATATATTTATATTTTTTCATTTTCCGATATTTTTATTTTATATTAAAATTTTAAACTAAGACTAAAATTCCATGATTTAACTGTTGGAAAATTTCCAAAATCAAACCCTTTCGTTGTATTAGCTTGTCCTGTAGATCCAGAACCAGAACCAAAATAACTCACTTCAGGATCTAAACCTGAGTATTTTGAAAAAGTTAACAAATTCTGTGCACTTATAGATAACCTAAGGTTCTCTAATCCTAACTTTTCAATAATGTTATCTGGTAAATTATATCCTAATGCGATATTTTTAAGTCTAATATAACTTCCGTCTTCTACAAATCGAGAAGAAATCTCTCTTCTATCAGCTATAACACGAGGTATATCTGTGTTTGTGTTTGTAGGTGTCCATGCATTTAGAACTTCTTTAAGTGCATTTGAACTTCCTCTAAACAACTGTGCTCTGGTAAGGTTAAAAATATCCCCACCGTAAGATCCTTGAAAAAAGATATTCAAGTCAAAGTTTTTGTAGCTAAAGTTATTAGTAATACCCATATTCCAATCTGGATTAGGATCACCTATAATTTTTCTATCAGTCGTAGTAATAGTACCACTTCCATCTACATCTATAAACAATGGATCTCCTGCTTGACGTGTTGCGGCATTAGCTGTAGTAGCTGTACCTGCTGGTAAAGTACCACCTTGGTAAACACCTTGATAATCCCAACCATAAAATACACCTGCAGCTTCACCTTCTCTTAAAATATGTGTACCTGCTTGATTGCTAAAGAAACCTGGTGCAGCATTCTGAATTACATCAATACCACCAATCAATTTAACTACCTTATTTTTATTTGTAGACCAGTTAAAATCTGTAGTCCATCTAAAATCTTGACCAGTTATATTTTTGGTATTCAACGAAACTTCAAAACCTTTATTATTAATCTCCCCAACGTTTCTAATACTTGCTAAAGTCAAAAAACCAAGATATTCTGGTTGACTTGCATCTGCTAATAAAAGATCCTTTGTGTCAATGTTATAATAATCTAATGAAAGTGAAATTTTATTATTCAACAAACCTAAATCCAAACCAATATTTGTTTGATAAGACGATTCCCATTTCAAATTTGGATTTGCAGCTTGATTTGGCACAACCGCACCTACAGGTACATTGGCAATCCCGGCATATAGAGTACTTAAACTTGGTAACGACTGATAAGCTGAAATTGCTTGGTTACCTGTTACACCATAACTCGCTCTTAACTTTAAGTTTGAAACAGTTTGACTATCTTTTAAAAAATCTTCATTTGAAACTTTCCAACCCAAAGCACCAGAAGGAAAAATGGCATATTTTTCATTTGCAGCAAAATTTGATGCCCCATCTCTTCTAACAGTAGCAGTCAACAAATATTTGTCATTGTAATCATAATTTAATCTTCCAAACTGAGATTCAATTTCCTGTTCTGTAAAAGAGGAAGTAGGTAATACGGTAACTGCACTACCAGCTAAATTATAGTAAGAAAAACTATCATCAGTAAGTTTTTGAGCACCCGCAGAAAATCTTTCTGAAGTTGTTTTTTGATAAGAATATCCTGCCAATAAGCTTAAAGTCCCTTTTCCTACTTCTTTATTATAAGTCAAGTAACTCTCTGTCAATATGTCTGATTTTTTAAGATTTGCAATTCCTGCTTTTCCACCTGTACCTCTACCTGCAGTAACTAGCAATGTTGAAGGTCTAAAAGACCCAACTGTTTCATTTGTTGTACTAAAACCAAAAGTAGTTTTAAAAGTAAGATTTTTCAAAACATCATAATTTGCATATAAGTTTGATCTATTGATGTCTGCTTTAGTATTATTTACAGCTTCAGTAGCGATAGCATACGGATTATCAACTTCATCAGCAATATTATCCGTTGTATTTAATCCAGTTATAGGGTCTTTTACTCCATAATCAGGTCTAAATCTAAACATTAACGAAATCACATCATCTCCACCACCATTGGCTGTTAAACCATTTGATTGTGTAGGAACTCCATTTTTAGTAGATCTACTGCTAAAAAGGTTAAAACCTAATTTTAATTTATCTGTAACTTGAGCATCAATGTTCGACAAGAAAGTTAATTTTTCAAAGTCAGAATTGATAATAACTCCATCTTGTTTAAAATAATTAGCCGAAGCATAAAAGTTGATTTTATCACTTCCACCTGAAAACGAAAATTGATGATTTTGAGTACTTCCTGTCTTATATAGTAAATCTTGCCAATCTGTATCTGCAGTTCCTGCAACAAAACTAGGATTTGTTATTTTTTTATAAGTAATAAACTCAGCTGCATTTAATAAATCTAGTCTGTTTGAAGTATTTTGAACAGAATAGTTAGTATTCATCTCAACTGTTAATTTACCACTTCTACCTTTTTTTGTAGTTACCATAACTACACCATTGGAACCTCTAGAACCATAGATGGCAGTTGCTGATGCATCTTTCAATACCTCAATAGATTGAATATCGCTTGCTTGCGGCATAGTAGCACCTACAAAACCATCAACAACAATAAGTGGGTCACTAGCTGCATTAATAGAAGTATTCCCCCTAACTTTAATACTAATAGGAGCTCCCGGCTCACCACCATTATTTGATTGAACAACTACACCAGCTGCACGACCTTGAAGAGCTTGCTCTGCACTTGCTAAAGGAAATGCGTTAATTTCTTCCGATTTAATAGAAGAAACAGCTCCTGTGATATCGCTCTTTTTTCGGGAACCATACCCCACAATAACAATTTCTTCTAGTTCATTTGAACTATCAACCAGAACAACGTTGAGTGTCTTTTGGTTTGTAATAGTTATTGATTGCATTTTAAATCCTATGTACGAAAATTGAAGTACATCTCCTTTTTTAACTTCCAATTGAAATTTTCCATCGAAGTCTGTTGCCGCACTTTTGGTTGAATTGGCGATAACAACATTTGCACCCGGAATTGGCATTTTTCCAGCATCTAGTACTGTACCGGATAAAGTATATCCGCCTTGCGCAAATAACGATATATTAAATATCATCATAAGCATTAAACTAAGTTTAATTTTAAAATTCATAGTTGATTTGTTAGTGATTAAATTGATTGAATAAAGGATAGAAAAACCTTCTAAATTAAATTTTGCATTTCATTTATAGACAAAGTTTTATTGGTTACTAATTAAACCATATTGGTTTGTTAAACTGATTAACCAATCTGGTTTTCCAAATATAAGCCTTATTTTTATGTTAAAAAAATTTTAATACCAATAATCTAAAAATTCATATTTATTTCCACATAAAAAGATTGAAAATTGAAAAAATCCCTCATAAAAATATTGCCTTAGTAAAAAAACTAACAATTCAGCAAAACCAAGGCCTGCAGACGAAATAGAAACTCAAAAAACATTAACATTTCATTGGCTTAGCTAAAAATATCATTAAATACGTGAATTATTAGGTCATTTATATATTCGAAAAAGAAAAAAAAGCGCTACATATAATCTATTAACCTTATTTTTAATACTTTAAAACTTAAAATCATTTAAAACAAATAAACATACTGCACAATTAAATCATTATAATTATTTCATTAAACACTAAATCCACCTGTAATAGTCATGAAAATTTAGCTCAACTCATTAACAGGAAAAAGCATTATTAAAATGCAAAAAAAATCCCAACCTACAAATTACCTGTAAGTTGGGATATTATAATTATTAGTCTTTCGACCAATACTATTTCAAAAAAAATTTTATTTTTTCAAGTCTTTAATGATATCAATACATTCTCTAGTCAATGCTTCAATCTTTGCGGTATCAAAATTACCTTGAGCATCTGCTTTGATTAATTTTGAACCCATACCTACGCAAACAGCACCTGCAGTGATCCACTCTGTTAAGCTTTCTTTAGTAGGCGAAACTCCACCAGTTGGCATAATAGTAGTCCAAGGCTGAGGCCCTTTGATTCCGTTGATAAAAGCTGGACCATATAATTCTCCAGGGAATAATTTTACTACTTCGCATCCCATTTCTTCCGCTTTTGCAATTTCAGTTAACGAACCACAACCTGGTGACCACATCACTTTACGACGGTTACACACAATAGCTATATCCTCTCTAAGAACTGGAGTAACAATAAAATTTGCTCCCAATTGCATATACAATGAAGCTGCAGCAGCATCGGTAACAGAACCAACACCCAAAACCATTCCTGGCAATTCTGCAACTGCATATTTAACTAATGCTGAAAAAATTTCATGAGCAAAATCACCTCTGCTTGTAAATTCTAGTAATCGAGCACCACCATCATAACAAGCTTTCAAAACTGTTTTACTAACTTCAATATCTTTATGATAAAACAATGGAACAAGTCCTGTTTCTTTCATTACTTGTGCTACTTCTATTCTTGTAAATTGAGCCATATTTTTTATATTTATCTTGAAACTTTTCCAGAAAAATCACCTGTAAGCAATTTTTCGATTTCACCTTTTGTTACTAAATTATAATCACCAGAAATAGTGTGTTTCAAACAACAAGCTGCAACCGCAAAGTTCAAAGCTCTTTGTTTGTCTAAAGGTTCTTCGTTCAAACCATAGATTAATCCGCCCATAAAGGCATCGCCACTTCCTACCCTGTCTACAACTGGCGTTACTTCCTGAACATCAGCATTATATATTTTTTTACCGTCATACATTACACCACCAATACGTTGATGCGAAGCACTAACCGAATAGCGCAAAGTAGTGGCTACATATTGCATTTCAGGACACAGTTTAAAAATGGTGTCATACAAATCCGGCAAAAGCTCTCCTTTACTATAATCTGGATCCACTTTGTCAAGTCCTAACATAAAATAAGCAGTATCAATGTCTCCTAAGATTACATTGCTATATTTTAACATGGCAGGCATAACTTCTTTAGGTTGCTTACCATAATTCCATAGTTTTGCACGGTAATTCAAATCGGTAGAAATAGTCAATCCCATTTCGTGAGCAATCTCAATAGCTTCCATACAAGCCTCAGCTGAATCTTCAGACAATGCTGGAGTAATTCCACTCCAATGAAACCAAGTAGCCCCTTTAAGAATTTCTCTCCAGTTAATTTCACCTTTTTTCAAGGTAGACATTGAGCTATTTGCTCTATCATAAATTACATTACTAGCACGTGTACTAGTACCTGTTTCTAGGAAATAGATCCCTAATCGATCACCACCAAACAATACGTTATTGCAACCTACGTCCAATTTACGCATTTCCTGCAAAGCACTAATTCCTAATTCATTTTTAGGAATTTTAGTAACATATTCTGCATTCATACCATAATTAGCTAATGACACAGCTACATTAAATTCACCACCACCATAAGTAGCTTTGAAAGATTCTGCTTGAGAAAATCTCAAATGTCTATCCGTTGATAAACGGAGTAAAATTTCACCAAAAGTGATTACTTTTTTCATCTTATCTAATTCCAAATTGATTAAAAAATACAATTAACTATAAAGATAAAAAGCAAAGAAAACCTTTGCTTTTTATCTTAAATCGGTTCAAAAATAACCATTTTTTTAGTGTAAATTAATTTATTTTAGCATTTAAGCAAAATTCGATTGCAATTTACCTTATTTATTACAGTCTAAGAAATAATCCACCATCTCAATAAGCGTCACGACAATGACTTAAAAAGACTTTATGGTTTTCTCAACCTGCCAATTGTGAATACATTCACATAAGACCGCTATTTTGTGAAATGACGATCTAAATACCGATAATAGAAATTTGGGCTACATGATAAAACATAAGCCCAATTCTTAAGTTATTATATTCCTAATGCTTGACCACCACCAATTTGGATAGTTTCAGCTGTCAAGAAAGAAGCATCATCACTTACTAAGAAAGATATAACACCAGCAACTTCTTCAGGCTCACCTAATCTACCTAACAATACACTGCTTTTCCAAGAAGCAAAAACTTCTGGCTTAGTAGCTTTAATTTGAGCGTGAAAAGGAGTATCAATCGTACCAGGAGATACCGCATTAACTCTAATTCCGTACTCCGCTAAATCTTTAGCTAAAGCTCTTGTAATAGATTGAACTCCACCTTTTGATACTGCATAAACACCAGCTCCAGGACCTGCACCATTCCATGCTGCATTTGAAGTATAGTTTATGATAGATGCATTTTCACCTTTTTTCAAGAAAGGGATAGCTGCTCTTGAAGCATAAAATACCGAATCAAGATTCAAAGCCATTACGAATTTGTATTCTTCGTTGGTCATATCTTCAAATCTAGCTCTAACACCGATACCACCAGTATTATTAATAAGAGCATCAATTTTCCCGTATTTTTGACCAATTTTAGTAATATTTTCAGTTACAGCATCAGCATTTGTCATGTCAAATCCGTAGTATTCAGCAGTAATTCCGTCAGCAGTAAGCTCTGCCACTTTTTCAGCGCCAGTTGCGTCATCAATACCATTTAAAATTACAGTATATCCATCTTTCCCTAATCTTTTTGCTACTGCAAAACCAATTCCTCCAGTTGCACCAGTAATTACTGCAACTTTTCCATTTAAATTACCCATTTTCAATCTATTTTAATTATTTAAAATCCTTGTTTTTTCTCTATTATCTATTCCGTCTATTATTACGCTACAGGTTGTATCTTTTTTATTAAAAACATAATGGAACCAATTGTCAACGGAGCCAATACTGCTATAATAATAAATGCAGGTGTATAAGATACTGTTGTAATTTTTGGTATTAACCAGTTCATAATAATTACCGATACAGCTCCCACACTTCCTGCTAAACCTGCTAAAGTCCCCACAGATGGTCCTTTGAACAAGTCGCTAGATAAGGTTTGCAAGTTTCCAATTGCGAATTGAAAACCAAATAATACCAATGCAACGATGTATATAAAACTCATAGCGCTATCACCGTCAACCAAAAAGATAATTCCTAAAAGCCCCATTAAGATCAACGCACAACCAATTCCTATTGTAATTTTCCTAGCAGCATCAACTGACTTAGTTTCAATTAACTTACCACAATACCAACCACCAATGATACTTCCAGCCATTCCTCCTAAATAAGAGATCCAAATGGTTGAACCAATTTCTACAATACTGAACCCATATTTAGAATGAAGATACAATGGCATCCAACCCACAAACAACCACCAAATAGGTTCTATGAAAAAACTACCCACAAGTACACCCCATGATTCTCTGTGTTTTAAAATATTCATAACACTCAAACCTTTTTCTTTAGTAACGTTACTATCATTAACATTACTACTCGCTTCAATAAGTTTCAATTCTTCCTCAGTAATCCAAGGATGTTTATCTGGTGTTGATTTATTAATAAACAACCATGGAATAACCCATAAAACTCCAATCGCACCAATGATAATATAAGTCATTCTCCATCCATATGCTCCGTATAAAAAAGCAATAAGAACGGGAGCGATTACACTTCCTAACGAAGCTCCAGCATTAAAAATACCTTGTGCAATAGCTCTTTGTTTCACTGGAAACCATTCCCCATTACTTTTTACAGCCCCTGGCCAATTCCCTGCTTCACCAAGTCCTAAAAGTCCTCTAAAAAGAGTAAGTGAAAATAACCCTCTAGCAAAAGCATGAAAAATAGAAGCTACAGACCATAGTATAATAGAAACAGTAAAACCTAAACGAGTTCCTATTATATCATATAATTTACCCGACAAAAACTTTCCTGCTGCATATGTTATCATAAAGATGTTTAGCATAATAGCATAATCAGCTTCGTCCATTCCCAAATCTTTACCCATCTCTGGCCACATAATTCCAAATGCAGTTCTGTCGATGTAATTAATTACTGTGGCTAAACAGATTAATGTAATAATCCACCATCTTAATCCTTTTACTTTCATAATATTACCGTTTTTTTTTTAGCTTTATTTTTAATTTAAAAAAAGCCAAAAGTTACCCTTACCTATATTTTTCAATTAGGCGAAATTGTATTAATTTAAAAAAAAGAGTTGTTTTTTAAGTTCTAAAAGTACTTTGGAACCTGAGTACTTTTAGAACTTTTATTCCTATCTATTATTCTTATACATTATAACAATATTCATATAATGCTTTGAAATGTTGTTTCATTTTCTGTTTAGCTAATTGTGGATTTTGAGCAACAATGGCGTCGTAAACCTCTGTATGATCATTAATCCTATCAAGACCTTCATTTCCACTTTTATCACACACATGATACTTTTCAAAATTGGTCAATATTTCAGGAGTTATAATTAACATCATGTTGTTAATTGTACTATTTCCACTAGCTTTAGCAATCGCTAAATGAAATATTAAATCTTCCTGAACAGCATCTTCACCCGTATGTACTTTATCAGCATAAGCATCTAAAGCAGCTTTGATGTTTACTAAATCCTCCTCTGTTCGCCTTGTAGCAGCCAAACGCACTGTTTTTAATTCAAGCAAAATTCTAGTTTCTACTAATGATCTAAAATCTGATACTCCTAATCTCAAAATATCATCTATTATGCCGTTGATAGCTATTTTTCCAATATTAGCCACAAAAGTTCCGCTTTGAGGAATTGATTTTAGTATTCCGTAAAATTCTAATTTCTGGATAGCATCACGAACACTACCTCTACTCACCCCAAACTTTTCAGACAACATTCGCTCTGAAGGAAGTTTATCTTGTGGTTCTAAATTTTTATAATTAATATAATCTCTTATTTTAGCTATAATTGCATTTAGTGATTCTTTATTATCTTTTTTAGTGATTACTTCTAACTTCATTTTATTTACGTTTTATGTCTGGTAAACCAGATTGGTTTGTAAAAATAATTAAAAAAACAACACGAAAATCAAAAAGGACACAATAAAACTTAAAAGCTAACTAATTCCTAATGAGACACTTCTAAATTATAAATCTTTACTTTAGCAAAAGAGTTTGCATTTTTAGATTGAAAATAATTCCCTGCTTTGAAATAATTCTCAAATACTCCCCATTTTTTCATGTTAATATCATCATAAACAAAAGACTCTGAGCCATTTAGAATCACTTCTAATCTACCTTCAGAAACTTTAACTTCTAAAGTAAACTTTGTGTTTAAATCTACTTTCTCTTTAAAATTCCTTCCTTCATCATCACCCCAAGCATGATCAGAAAGCATATCTTTATATGGTGCATTTAGATCTTTAAGTACTTTGGTTTTTACACGAATTTTTCCTTTATCCCAGTAAATTTTCAAAATTGGAGCTGCATTATTATCTTTTTGCCCAATCAAGTCTCGTTGTTCATCAGTCAATACTCCGTGAATTTGAGCAACAATCACACGACTGTACTTCCCATCTACTTCTTTAGAAATATCCTCAATGGCGTAAGTTGCTTTCATTTTTCCTCCTTGAGCAAAAGTCCAGTTCACCTTATTACTTCCAGTCTCCATCGTTTCTCTTAATTCAGTTCTAGAATAACTACTATTGGCAGTAGAAGTTCCCGAAGGAAAAGCATAAAACGCAATAGATTTATCCTTTGGATCTTCATACATATATTTATTAGTCAATTCATTTGTAGCAAAATCTAATATCTCAGGATAGCCCAAATTAAGTGTTTTGCCAGGTTTATTAGGATCCTCAGCTGGTGTAGTCAAGGTCCAATGTGACAAATCAATATTAACCTTGTTTTTCTTTGCTTTTTTATCTTGACCGTAACCAACAGCCGTAATAGTAAACAAACCAAGAAGTGCTATTTTTGAAAATTGTAAACTCATTTTTAATAATATTATTTGAAATATTGTTAGTCTAAAAAACCATTTTTAACAACCTTACCGATTTGGTAAACCAATTTGGAGAACCAAATATAGAGACAAATTTCTACTAAAAAAAATTAAAGAGAGTTTATTTTTTATATTAGCTAAAAAAAAGGCCTAATAAGCCAATAAACAAGTGTTTACATAAAACTATTTCACAAAAAAACCGCAAAACATTTAAATAAATGCTTTGCGGTCAACCTAAACCAATAATATATTTAATCCCTACTAATAATGTTCTTTATTCATAAAGTCTTCACGTATTGGACTGAAAACATCAATCAAAATACCATCTGCTAAACATAATGCGCCATGCAATACATGAGGAGGAATGTAAAAACAATCTCCGCCTTTTAGCAATTTTTTGTCATCACCAATAGTAACTTCAAACTCTCCACTTACAACATACGTTACTTGTGCATGGTAATGCTCATGCAAAGGGCCAATACTTCCTTTTTTAAAATCTACGTTTACAAGCATGATGGTATCATCATAACCCATGATTTTACGTTTCACACCTTCACCTACTACTTCCCACTTAATGTCATCTCCTAACAAAAACTCTTTACTTGCTCCAAAACTTTGCATACTAATTTATTTAATTGTTGAACTATAATGTGCTCCAACCCATGTATAGGTTTTCTCTTTTATTTCTAATTTGTGCTTTTGTGTTGCAGAACTATTCGTAGTTGCTAAGATAAACAAACTAACGGTTTCGTTTTTATTTTTGATGGATACCCCCACATAATTTTCATCTTCATATACCAATTCCACATTGGTAATCGAACTAAAAGCATTTATTGCATTCTCCGTCACTGGACTGTAACTTCCATGTGCTTCTATAACATTGACGAATGTAGTTTTCTGAGTATTCTTTCTACGGATAATAATCCCCGCATCTCTTCGTAAATTAAAATTGGGATCATTTGCACCCAATCTAACTAACAACAGCTCATCATCAGGACTTGTTGCCCAAGTCATGGTGTAAAAACTTCCTCCGTATAGCCAAGAAAATTTTGTGTTTTCATCCGTAGCTTTTCCAATTCCCTCTTTCCATAAATGTTGGTAACCAAATGATTTTCCTAATGGCTCCAATGTTTTTGGCATTTCATATTTAAAATTAGCAGACAT
This sequence comes from Flavobacterium ovatum, assembly GCF_040703125.1. Classification (NCBI taxonomy): domain Bacteria; kingdom Pseudomonadati; phylum Bacteroidota; class Flavobacteriia; order Flavobacteriales; family Flavobacteriaceae; genus Flavobacterium; species Flavobacterium ovatum. The sequence continues at coordinate 1,047,629 of NZ_CP160035.1, read as the reverse complement.
CATTTGACCTAAATAGTAAAAAGGCAAATCATATTGATTAGCTATTTTAGCATCCACTTGAAAAATATCTAACAACAAAGGTTTCTCATATCCTTCAGTCTCTAGCAGAACCATCGTACGGTGCATTTTAGTACCTGGGTATGCATTATCTTCAGTTGCACTAATAATCTGAACTTTCGGATTACTTACATCATATAAATATTTTTTGGATGAAAATTTATCTCCTATTACAAAATCCCCATTAAAATGGGAAGTTTCATTTTGAATAATCGTATTGTGAGCAATGGTTTGTTTTGCCCATGTAGAATTTTCTTTTAGATAATTCCCTCCACCTTTTTGTTCTATATTCACAAAACGAGCCAATCCATAATCTTGTAAAACCTCATCGCTATTTTGATAATAAGAAAATGACAATTTATCAAAATGTCCGTGACTCGAACCCTGAGCCGCATATTTCATCACTAAAGTTAATTCGTTATCACTAATTTTATTTCGAAGGATAGCCACACCACCTTGCTCTCCATCAGAACCATCAGATAAATCAATTGATTTTTTGATAAATGGTTTGGTCAATTTATTTTTAACTCCCAATGCCACTGCCATACCAGAATTATCCAACTGCACACGTCCCTGTTTTTCAGCAATGGATAATAAAGAAGCATCTTTACCTCCGTACAAATAAGCAATATCCACCACCGAAACCAATTCTCTTGAATAGTAGGACATTCCTTTTTGCCCATCATTCAAAGGAAAAAACTCACCTTCAGAATTAGTCAAATTCAACAGCGCATAAGCAGATTTAATTAAGATCCCCTTCTTGAAATCAAAAATCTTTAACTCAGGTTTTGTGTTTTGTAATGCTTCCGCAAAAACCATAAAAGGATACATGGCATATCTTTGGTAATAAGGACCTTCATTGTAATATCCATCAGGTGAAAAAGGCTCCTCTACATTAGCTAAAAAACCTGTTTTTTGACCTTCTTTTTTGATCAAACCACCATCACTATCCCTCATTCCTGGAGGTAAATTATCTTCTTTCAAGCCATTCATAGCACGATCTAGCAATTCAGCGTCATCCATTACCAAAGCGATCATTCCAACTGCAACATTTCCCCAAGTACTGTGATTGTGTACTCTATTAAAATACTGAGGTGAACCTATCGAAATAAAATCTGCGTAAGGCTTGAACAGGTCCTTCTCAATAATCGCTCGATCTTTAGCACCTATAAAATTGTACACACAATCATAAGCCTGACTCGCATACACTAACCAGTTAGCGTCATTAAGAGCTTGCCAAAACAATTTTCCTCTTGCATACGAACGTTCTTGCGGATGTAAAGGTAACGTAGGATACAATTTGGCATAAGCCATCAACATATCCTTAACGTAAATAGCGTATTTTTTGTCACCAAGAATTTGGTATAATACACCTGCTTTTTGCATGATTAACCAGTTCTTTTTATGACGTTCATGTGTGTAACCTCCTGAAAAATCTTTTGGAATAGGCACTACAATCCCTAACTCAATTTCAACATCTACATCTTTTTTAACTTCAGCTATCGAAGCATCAAAAAGGGGCACTTTACCTAATTGCACTTTAATTTCCTTAACACCTTTTGGAGTCAATACCAATCTTGGGTGTCCTTGCGCGATTGCGTTTTGAAATACAATTAGTAACAATCCTAAAACAGCAACTTTAAACCAATTATTTTTCTTAAAAATCATCATTGTTTTTTTGTGTTTAATCCCAAATCGGAACCATTAATTACTTTCCTTTTCAAGAAAATTTTTACCCAATTGAAAATCAGTATTGCCTTCACATTAATTACTCTATTTAAGAGAAAAGGATAAATTCGATACTCTTTTAAAAGCATATAAAAATACTGGTTCGCCAATTTGGTTCTCCAAATATATTGCTATTTTTAGGAAATCAAAATTAAAGAGCAAGAAATTAGCACTTTTAATTGATAAACTTAAATAAAATCTCATAAAACAATCCAAAAGTGACACATAAGCACCAAAAATTGGCAACCTTTTAAAAACCAATACGTTATTTATATATATTTACTTTTTTTATTAAAAATATGAATTTATCCTAAAATAGCAATCACTTATAAAAAAGATTCATTTAATCTCAGTCTCTATAATGGTAAATTCATAAACAACATATTAAACAAATCACTAAAACAGTAGTCTAATCGTATCACATTAATTTAGGAAGTTACTATGTCACAAACTTTAAACCGCAGAAAACTTTTTAATCTAGTACTGAGAAGTTTCAAATCCAATCAAGTGAAGGGAGATCCTTTATTTGAGAAATACTCTAGAAAAGTTTTTAATGGTAGAAAATACCAAAGTGTGACTAACTTAACTGCTAGAGTAGCACCTGTAAGCAGTGGTTTGACTGCATATAGTGGCACTTGGGGGAAGTCCGAAGCATTGCATCTCCTGAAAAGAACTGGGTTTGGTTATAAAAAAGCGGACCTAGACAATTTACTTACCATGAGCATGACCAATGCTGTTAATACTATTTTGACGGTTGACACAACTCCACCATCACCACCAATTAACGGTTATAATAATTCTTTTGCCGACGAAAATAATTTGCCCTACGGCACTGATTGGACTAATGACATATTAATAAGTGGTCAAGGAAATACAAATCGACAACGAAATTTATCTTTAGCACAATGGACATTTGGGTTGACCCTAAATCAAGATACCAGTATTAAAGCCAAATTAGCTTTGTTTTGGTATCATTTCATTCCAGTTGATTTTGAGACCGTTCGTGTCTCTAGTGGAATCCATTCTGCTCGATTGCTTTATACATTTACCAAAATGTATTATGACAATCCATTGATGAATTTCAAAACGTTAATACGTACCATGGCAACACATCCAGCCATGATGTATTATTTGAACAACAACTCCAATTCAAAAACTTCTCCTGACGAAAATTTTGCTCGAGAAATCATGGAATTGTTTACACTAGGGAAAGATCCCTTAAGTCAATATAATGAAGTGGATGTGGTACAAGCCGCCAAAGTCTTAACCGGATGGCGTGTTTCAAATTTAACCACCACTACACCTGACACCTTATTCAACTCTAGTTTACACGAAACAAGCAACAAACAATTCTCGACTTTCTTCAACAACACGATAATCAACAATGCTGGAGCTTCAGAATTAGATGCCTTTGTTGACATGATTTTTTCAAAATCACAAGTCGTATCCGAATATATTTGCCGTCGCATCTACCGCTATTTTGTGTATTACGACATAGATACGACGATTGAATCGACTATAATTACACCCTTGGCTCAAACATTTGTTGCCAACAATTGGAATATTTTACCTGTTTTAAATCAGCTTTTTAAAAGCCAACATTTTTATGATATGGCAAATCGTGGTGTGTACATCAAATCTCCTTTTGACTTGGTGATTGGTAGTTTACGCACTTTTAACCTCACTTATACAGTAGCTGACCCAACTAATTATGAAGCACAATATAAAGTTTGGAATTATTTCAACAGTACGATTTTAATTGGTTTAGAACAAAGTATAGGGGCGGTACCGAATGTATCTGGATATCCTGCTTTTTATCAAAATCCCTCTTTTCATGAGTATTGGATAAACTCCAGTACTACCCAAAAAAGGTTTGATTTTTTGAATAAAATATTCAACGGTTACAACCTTACCTATAACGGACTCACCACTCGTATTGAAGTGGATTTAATTGCTTTTATACAGCAATTTAGCCCTACAACTTGCGCCGATCCCGACTTATTGGTAGCCGAATGTGTGAATTATCTATTGCCAATCGATTTGAGCACCACCCAAAAAAATCTAATTAAAACACAGTCATTGTTATCTAATCAAACTACTAATAGTTATTGGACAACAGCCTGGAACTTATATTTAAGCGATACATCAAACACCACTAACAAAAATAGTGTCAAAACGAGATTGAAAAATTTATTAGTGACCATCACCCAACTAGCAGAATACCAATTAATGTAATTTATAAAAGAGATGAAAAGAAGAAGTTTTATAAAAACAAGTGCTATCGCCACTATCCCTTTAGCATTAAATGGTGTTCCAATAATGGCGTCCTCAAACTTGGAAAGTAACGCCTTAGATATCCTAGCGAATGCCGCCTTAAGTTGCGGAAAAATACTGGTAATCATCCAAATGAATGGCGGTAATGATGGTTTGAACACGGTGTTTCCACTTGACAAATGGACCAATTTGAATAATGCCCGTTCAAATATCTTAATGAATCAATCTTCAGTATTATCCTTGGCAAACAATACCACTACAGGTTTACATCCCGGAATGTCCGAAATGAAAAACTTATATGATAATGGTAAATTGATGATTGTTCAAGGAGTATCATATCCAAATCCGAGTTATAGCCACTTTCGTGCTACCGATATTTGGTTTACAGGTTCGGGCAGTAATCAGGATTTAGATAGCGGTTGGTTAGGAAGAGCATTAGACAAAGTCTACCCTAATTTCCCAAATGGGTATCCCAATGGCGATATGCCTGATCCGTTAGCAATTCAAATAGGATCTACCTTACCGTTCTCATTACAAGGACCAACTATCAATATGGGCTATAACGCTCCAGACCCTAACGCACTTTTGAATGTCATCAATCAAATTACAGACCCTGCTCCCAATTCTGATTACGGTACGGAGCTGACCTTTTTACGATTGATGAAAGACCAAAGTAACGTGTACCGAACTGCAATACAAAATGCGTATAATACAACTCAATCACAATCCGCAACTTATCCATCATCAAACAAACTAGGCGACCAATTAAAAATTGTTGCTAAGCTCATCAACGGCGGGTTGCAAACCCCAATTTACATTGTTAATCACCCTAACACTTCTGATCTTCATAGCGCACAAGTAGACACAAATGACAAAACAATAGGTTCCCATCGAAACAATTTGAGTGTATTATCCCAAGCAATTGGAGCTTTTCAGCAGGATTTAGAATTAATGGGCAAGTCGGACTTGGTTACTGGAATGACTTTTAGCGAATTTGGTCGAAGAATAAAAAGCAACGCCAGTTTAGGAACCGATCATGGTGCTGGAGCCCCTGTTTTTTTCTTTGGTGCGGCATTAAACACAAGCCCAACTACAGTGGCAGGAACTGCACAACCTGTTCCAGGAATGATTGGGAAATCTCCCAATTTACCTTTGAATGCGGCAGTAAATGACCAAGTCGAAATGCAATTTGATTTCCGTCAAATATACTCCTCGATTATGCAAGATTGGTTGTGCATGACTGAGACACAGGCAACAGAAGTTTTAGGAGCAAATTTTGCTAAAATACCTATTTTCAAAAATTCAGGTTTAAGCACTGCCTCATTTGAAGAAGTGTCTTTTATGGCTGTATACCCTAACCCTATTACGGACCAAATCATCAATATCAACTTTAAAGACAGCTTGAATGGTTATGTGAATCTAAAACTATTCAGCATGCAAGGAACTTTGGTATTCCAAAAACCATTTAATATCAACGGCAACTTCTTGACGGTGCCACTTGAAAATGCAATAGCAACAGGTATTTATATTTTAGAAGTTGAATACAACAACCATAAATTCCGCACAAAAGTGATTATTTCTTAAAATAATTATTCAGAATCGAATGTCCGTCTATCCCGAAATTTCGGGACAATGTGACATTACAAACAACCATATAAAAAGGGCATAAAGTATTTTTAAAACTTCGTGCCCTTTATTCTATTTACAAAAAAAGCTTTTGCGAATCTCTGTGTCTACCTTAGCGAATCTCTGCGCAATTGCCTTATTCTCTTTTAATGGCTCTTCCCACGAAATCTTCTAATAATTCAAACATTCCATCAACAGAAAGAATTTGTGTGTCTGGATGTTCTTTTAAGAAAGCGGCATTTAGTTCCACCAAATTTTCTTCTATTTCGAAAAAAGTATCGTTGTTGATTAGATCGCGAATTGGATTCACGCCTTCCAATTTACTTTTAAAAAATTTATCTCTTTTAACGCTGCTCATCAAGTTCACTTTCTTGCATTGCGCTTGAAACAATTCCAAATGCTTTGGCGCGCCTAGCAATTCCAAGCCATCAGCGATGAGTCCGTTCAATTCCATGTTCCATTTTGAATTATAGACAAACTGCGCAAAATTCCCTTGAGTGCATAGCGAAACGTAATAATCCATGTAGTAACTCATAATCGCATCTTCGTGAATCAAATCGTCATCGATTTTTTCTTCACGCATAAGGTTGATAACCGATATATTGGAGTTGATGATGTCTTGTGGATTGCCACTATTGGCTGCAGTTTCTGAGATTATGATTGTACCAAATTCCATGGAATTATTGTTTTAAAGAGTTGAAAAAGCAAATTTCGGGTAAAAAACTGAAGGATGAAATCTTTTTGAACACAGATTTCAAAGATTAGCACAGATTTACTCGCTATCCGAATCGTTCCTGTTGTTTTGCTGATTCATTTTGGTCACCAAAGCTTTCAGACGCAAGGCGCTTACTTTTTTTTCTGCTTGTAGCTTTGCCTTTTTACGGTTGAGTAATTTGGTATGCAAAGCTTTGTTTTTGGTGTTTTTTTCGGGTCCTTTTGCCATGGTGCTGAATCTATTATGATTACGAGCGTAAAGATAAATAAAAGGGATTTGCTTAAGAGTTCAAATTAATCAAAAGTATCAGGTATACTAAACTTGAATTCACTTCCTTTTCCAACTTCACTCTCTACCCAAATTTCACCATTATGTTTTTCAACAAAATCCTTACACAGCATTAATCCTAATCCTGATCCCGTTTCATCGTTTGTACCTAAAGTATTTTTCCTGTAATTAATAGCAAATAGATTCGTTATTTTTTGAGGAGCAATTCCAATACCATTGTCTTTTATGGAAAATATAGTTTGGTTTTTTTCTTTTTTTATCGAAATCCGAACTTCACCATCAGCTTCCGTAAATTTCAGTGCATTTGTAATCAAGTTCCGGAAAATAGTTTCAAGCATATTTTTATCAGCAACCACATATTGATTACCCACTATTTCAGATCGTAGTGTAATATTTTTACTTTTGGCAATATTAGCCAATAGGCTAATTGTTTTATTAGTTATGGCACTTATTTCTAATTGTACTGGACTAAACTCTAGGCTTCCTGTTTGAGATTTCGCCCAAGTTAACAGGTTTTCTAGAAGTGAGAAAGTGTTTTTTGAGGATTGATGAATCAAATGAATGAATTCATTAGTTTCCTTTGGCTCCAATTGATTGTCTTTTTCCAAAAGCAATTCTGATAAACCAATAATACCATTAAAAGGACCTCTTAAATCGTGAGCAATAATAGAAAAGAATTTGTCTTTATCTTCAAGTAGTTTTTTGATCTGTATTTCTTTTTCTTCTTGTAATAAAAGCAAATAACCCACTCCGCTAATCATCATCATAAGAAACACAATTAAGAATATAATTTTCTGCGTTACATCTACGGAATATAAAGTAGTTGATGTTTTAATAAGTGGGTAAATCATTCTAAAAATTAAGACTACTAATAAAATAATATAATTAAACCCTAGAATTTTTTTGAATAAACTACTGCGCGTCTCTGTTAAAAATCGCAAAGCCGGAATAATTAACAGTAAAAAAATATTTAATGAAGCCAATGAAACAAGAATATTACTTGCCGATTGTATCCAAACAACATAATAAAAACTCAATAAACCTAGTGCAAAAAGAATGGTTTGTATTCGATACGCTTTCTTAGAACTACCCTTAACCAACATTAACATAGCGATAGACTCTAGGTAATAACTGGCAAAAATTAGTGTGTTAGGGATAAGAATAATGATTGCATTGAATGTAACCGTATTTGTTCTTAGAAAAAAAGCCATCCAAGCAAGAGTTTGAAAAATTTTGGAAAATCCAAATACCAATAAGTGTCTTTGGCTATCCTTGCTAAAAAGTGCAAATCGAAAAGTAAAAACAAGCGCAGCCAAAACCAAGTTTCCCCAAAACAACAATCCCATTGTATTGCGAATTTCCAATAGAAATAATTTCGAAAATTGATTAAGGGTTTCCATAATTAGCTACAATCTTTGTTTTTGGCTTATTTGAATTCGTGGTTTTACAAAAATATATCTATTTTAATATAATCCTTACTATTATAGGTAGAAGTTATTGGTTTTTTTTGATGTATATAGCCCCAACTATATATTTATGATATGGTTACCTAAGTTTAATCATTGGAGATGGTTAAATATACTTGGCAAAAAGTTTTCAAATGCATCTTTTAATTTTTCTATTTTATTAGTGTCTAGTTATCGTTTTTTATTATTCTTTAATTCAAGGGCAAATTCTTTGACTTCTTTGGTTTTGTAATCGGTTCCTTTTTTTTTTTAAAAAGCGCTTGTCTTGACCTATAAAACTATACCTAATTAGCATGGCGTACTTTACATCTGTCCAGTCTGCAAATGTATTTGTATTAATGAATATGAAAGTAGTCTATTTGGAATTAAATAGTATCATCTGACTTCCAATTCATTACGGAAATATGTATAATTTATTGGCTATACCGCCCGTTGTTGATAGTTTTTATGCCAAATAAATGTATATTTGTTTCTTGAAAACAGCTTCCGCTTTCTGTACTACGGGCGTAGTTCAAGGGTAGAATAGCGGTCTCCAAAACCGTTGATGGGGGTTCGAATCCCTCCGCCCGTGCAAGTTAAATTTAAATGATAAAGTCTAAGGGTTATACCTTAGACTTTATCATTTAAATTAAAATCATTTTTATTTTTAAGACAAGTTCTGGACAAAAATTAATCAGTAAAGGGCATTCTTCTGATACGTGTTGTGCATAGTAAAAGGTAGAAAAGAAAAGTCGATTTACACCTACTTAATTACCCTTCTGTTAGTTTATTTTGGTCACCAAAGTTTTCAAACGCAAGACACTTTCTTCTTTTTATTGAGCAATTTGTTATGCAAGGCTTTGTTTTTGGTGTTTTTTTCAGGTCCTTTGGCATGGTGTTGAATCTATTATTTAAGTTGTAAAGGTAAATAAACGGATCAATGAGGTTGCATTAAAAATCAATTGACCATTGTTTATGCATTACGTACCGACAAACTAAGTCAAAAGACAATCAATATGTCTATATAAAATATCATGTACTATTTCAATTACTTTTGACTTTAAATATCAGGAAAGTATACAAAACCGCAGTGCCAGAATGATTAATTTCAGCCATGAGCGCCATAAGGAGTTTTAATATTACCACCAACCTCTGATGTTATATTTAACAACGGTGGCTTTTGGTCCGTTGCCATAAGCTACTCCGATGTCTCTATAAGCTTTAATTCTTTCACTTTCTTGAGCTTGCTGTTTTAAAGTATATTTCCATTCACGAGCATCAATTTCTTTCACCCTCGCAGCAATTTTATTAGTAAGCGCTTTGACCTCTCCAAAACATGATGACGATGGATCTACTGTTGCAAGTATTTCGCCAACTTGATAAGCAACTTCTGCAGTTTGATTTGCAGCCCAATAGTTATTTACTTCAGCTAATTTTGATTTACACTCTCTGTCAATTTGTTTTTGATATATTGGTGCAATGGCATCCATACATTTATCATAACAACCTTTGCAAACAGTTGGTACACTGGTAAGTTTATAAATTGCTTCTTCATAATTATTTTGGCTTACCAAAGTTTGTGCTTCTTTGATAATAAAATCGCATTTGGCATTGTAATATTCTATGATTTTTGATTTACCATTTTCGACAAAACTTTGAACACTAGGATTTGTTGGGCTTATATTTTTTAGGGCTGAAATATAGGCTTTGGTTTCATTTTCGCCGACTCCTTTTAAACTTATAGAAGTACTTGAGAATTTAGTCCCTTCTATTCCGTCTCCAATATAAAGGGTTACTTCAAGCCCGAAAGCAGTCATTGGTGGTGCTGTAGGTGTTAGGTCTTTGGAAATAACATTTACATTAGCAGTAATAATAAATCTTTCGATAGAAGCTGCACCACCCATTCCGTTTTGGGTTACAATTTGACTTAATTTATTTGCTAAAATACTACGCGCAGCGTCTGGCATTTTATCAATTTGTTGCGGGACAAAGGTCGCTAAAACTATTCTGGATTCATCATTTACCCCTTTATCGTTTTGTGCAAAAGTGAAACTATAGCATATTGAAAATATGTATATTAGTATTATTTTTTTCATGTTTTTTTTTTAATTTGTTTGATTGGTTATTGACTTTTTCCACCAATTACTATAACTGCTTTACCTGTACCAATGCTATAATTAGAACTTGGGAATTTATATGTTTTTCTTAGGTATTTTTTCAGAGCTGTACCAAAGTCATCAGTTGTATAAGCTGCCCCATCTTCACCTCTTAATGGAATTCTGACTGAAATAAGCTGCATTTTTGTTGCTGTTTTTGTTTGAGGTGTAAAAGCACCGTTTACCGTATTTGCTTTCATCCATTTTTTTATATCATCAGAAAGTTCATCTCCATCTTCATTTATCTCGGAGTTTAGTTTTTTTGGAGCACCGTCATATACTTGAATTTCAACAGATATTTCTCTACCTTTAACAATCATTTCTTCAAAATACGTCATCAATTGTGCGTTAAAATTATCAATATGTGACAAAACTGATGTTTTTAACATTACAGGTAATGTTGCCCCTATTAATTCATTACCAGTTCCATCTGCAGTAGCTTGCGGTTTGTTTGTTCCTGCATCTATGCCCGAAAGTCTAAAGGTTATTGATTTTTTTGGACCTATTGAGTTAATTTTCCAAAACACATATAAAACGATATCTGGTCTGGCGGCACTTAACAGTTTGTCTTTTGGACCTTCTTGAATGCTTGCGCCATCCTCACTAGTTTCAGCGTTTGCTAGTGCATTTCTGTCAGCAATATCTTTTAATGTAGAAGATAGATTGGTTAAAGGATAATTCCTTTCTTTCATTAAACCTTCAATAGTACTAATTACTTGAACTAAATCATCATTCAATAAAGCTCTCGTATAATTTGGTACTTTTGTTTTTGTACCTTGATTATCTACTACATCCATATAATTATTATTTTCCATCCAATCATCAGAAGGGAAAACCATTATTGATGGTTTATTTACAGCTTGGGAAAACAATAATGTTGTTGATAATAATAACATTAATGTTATTAAAGTATTTTTCAAATATTTATTTTTCATTTTATTATTAATTTTTAAGAATTCTATCAGAAATCATTTTTTGTTTAAGTTCAGTTCTTAATACACGGACTTCTATTTCAATAGTCATATTTTTATCGACACTTTTAATAAGAGGTTTTAGTTCTTTTTTTACAGAAATAAAATTTTTATATTCATTTTTGTTTCCGAAAAATCTATCAAAATAAGCTTCGTTCTTTTTTCGTGCATTTATTTCTAAAATTATTGGTGTTGAATAACATTCTGGCTTACCTTCATTAATTCCATGAAAAAGAACATCAATTAAGGCTTTTCTTTTAGCATTTTCGATTGCTTCGGATTTGGTGTTACCACTTCCCCTTGTTATTAAAGATAGAGTACCATCAAATTCAGTCCTGATACATTCTGTTTTGAATGTATAATTACCTGTTGAAGATTTTGAAGAATTGCAACTTAAAAGTGATAGTAATCCAATGGATAAACTACAAATTAGTATTTTATTTAATATCATTTTGATTATTTGCTAATTAGTTAAACCCAGCACCTAGTGCTTTTATAACTCCTGCTTCTTCTAAATCTTTTCTTAGGTTTGCAATGTTGACTGAGATTACAACTCCAATTTTGTATTCTTTACCTACTTTCATTCGGTCTTCAGCTGCTACTGCTCCGTCGTTTGACATTGAAACAAACTTCATATACTTGCCACCATCAGAAAAGAAAGGTTTGAAAAAGTCTTCTTTTTCTACTTCCAAATTTACATTATTGGTTAGTGATTTTTGACCTGGAACAGATTGAGTACCTGTAAAGCCTCTGAATATGATTCCGTGTACGGCGTTTTTCTTGGCTTGTTCAATTGCAACCTCGGGTTTTTTGGAATACGACCATACTTTTATTAGGTAACTTCCTTGTGTACCTGTTTGCACTACTTCAATTTCATACCTCCAAGCTTGGGTATCTTTATTGGCTTTATTATTTTTCTGTGCATTCGTTACTGAAGTAACTGCAATTAACAGCATTAGTGACAAATTTATTTTTTTTAAAATGGTTTTCATATTACGTTGTTTATTTAAGTAAAAAACCATTTCAATTTGAATAAATTGAAATGGTTAGTATATTATTTTAATTGTTTGATTAACATTCCTGATGCAAATTTCTTTCCTCCAGAGAATGTTGTTCTGTCTATTTTTGCAACGTTTTCAGTATCAACTATCTCACCTTCTTCAATGGTGTTATCCCAAACTAAATCTTTATCCACTTTAATAGTACCCATACTTTTATAGGTAACAACACCCGTTTTTGGATCTTGATTTTGCTCAAGAACTTCAAATTTTTCACCACCTTCTAAGCCTTCTTTCTTTCCAATTTTTGCCGTAATAGGTTCTCCAGTATATAGCGGTGTTTTTGTTTTAAACACATCGTATTTTTTTTGAAGTTTTGCATATACTTTATCGATTATTTTTCTAGTAGAGAGTTCAATAACCTGATCTTCAGTTCTCTTTTCAGATAAAGAGAAAGTTACTAATCCAGATGCACTTTCGTCACCAACAAATTCTAGTTTGAATAAATCTGAATTATCAAATGCCAATTTCTTTTTAGGATCAACAGTACCTTTATCCATATAAAGTTCAGTGTAGAAAGCATTTACAGTTGCTTCATCCCAAACTAGTTTGTATAAATAAGAAGTTGCCCAAATAGAAAATCCTTCTTTTGTTTTTTCATATACTGCATCAATACCTTTATTTGCTTTATCTAACAGCATTCCGGGTACACTTTTCAAAGCTACTTCTTTTGCTACATCTCTTACAGCACGTGCTACAGGTTCATTTGCCACAAAATTAAATTTATTAACAACTACAAATGTGTTGTCGATTAAATCGAGACCAGCGGTCTTTAGAAGTGCATTTCCATCAGAAGCAGACATAGCAGCTTTTGATTCAAGAAATGAAGCATTGAAAATACCTCTTTCAGCAATTAATTCATCGTCAAAACTACCGTCTGAATGTCTGTTGTACCATTTAGCTACTACTTTATTGGCTATTTTTTCTTTCGTTAAATACTTTTGAATTCTAAACGGAAGTTCTTTTGAAAGAGAATCAATTTCTATACCTGTTGCACTTGATGCAAAGGCACCAAGTTTTGAAGTTTTATATATTGTTGCTTTTTCTTCAGCCGTTAAGGTATAATTACTAGGATTAAATGATTTTTCCCCAATTTGATGGTCATTATATTTTTCAGGAAAAGGTGCGTTGTTAAATGCGTTAAGCACTACGTCTTTTTTAGGAAATTTATCTGATTCAATAACCATTGTATGCAAAGAACTTCTGCGAAATTTTAAATCTACGGGTTTTTCTTGAGCTTGAATAAATGTCCCCGAGCAAATTATTAGCCCCAATACAAGTAATTGATTTTTCATTTTGTGTTTTCTTTTTAAATTCTAAAGGTTGTCCGTTTTTTAAAGTGGTTTCTGGACTCCACCTTTTTTATTATTTTGGCATATTTGCTTAATGCCATTCATTTTTAAGTATTATTCTTTTTTTAATCTTATATTTTTTGAAAAGATTTTTCATAAAAACGTTTTGTACTTTTCATTAATAATTAATTGTGTTTATGTAATAAAAACTAGATTTATTAGTTTACTAGATTTAGTTTTTTCAAAGTACTACCATTAATTTTCAGATACATTACGGTTTTCCTCATTTGGGCAAAATATTTTTTAATTCAACCCTTTTACTTGATGTGAATATATTTTTAAACTATTCGGTTGCATACAATTTGAGTATCACAATCACTTAATATAAAATAAGATGAAGGTAAATTCCGAAATGGAAAAACGAATTAGGAAATAAGTCAAGATATTATAGTTCTTCTGAAACGAATTTTGGAAATCATTAAAGAAATAAGGATTAAAAACAAGAGAGGTTGCCCATGATGCAGATATGGATGTTGAAAATTCAAGAAAATACATCACGGAGAAACAAGAAGTGAACATTAACACGATGTTGAAAATTGTCCGTTACTTAGATATTATTGAAAATGATTTGTTTGAATAATAACTATCTATCCAATCAGAAACACCTATAAGTTCACTAAAATATATACGTTGTTCTTAACTATCCTATTTATATTTTATTCACTATTTAGTAATTATGAATGAGATTCCTTCTTTATCTGAATTGACAAATTAAACCAAAAAACATTCTCGAAAACGAAATGCCCTAGCCCTGATAGTAGTGGAAATCCTTTTTATCCCGATTTTTTTCGGGATAAAAAGATTGAAACGGATAGCGGGAATAGCTCCTAAAAAAACCTATATAAACTACTATTGTGATGTGACTTGTCCCTAAGGTAAAATTGATTATTTTTGCACCCAATAAAATAGAAAAATGATACAGAATCCGAAAAGATATACCATAACTGCTGCTTTGCCTTATACTAACGGACCCATTCATATTGGGCATTTGGCGGGGGTTTACGTTCCTGCTGATATTTATTCTCGTTATTTGAGAGCGCACGACAAAGATGTTTTGTTTGTGTGTGGAAGCGATGAGCACGGTGTGGCGATTTCGATGAAAGCGAAGAAAGAAGGTATTACCCCTCAGGAAGTGATTGATAAATACGATACGATTATCCGAAAATCATTCGTAGATTTTGGAGTTTCGTTTGACAATTACTCGCGTACTTCGGCACAAATTCATCATGATACGGCTTCGGAATTTTTCAAGAAATTGTACAACCAAGGTGATTTTATTGAGGAAGTTACGGAACAATTATACGATGCAAAAGCTGACCAGTTTTTGGCAGACCGTTTTGTAACAGGAACATGCCCAAAATGTGGCAACGAAGAAGCGTATGGCGACCAATGTGAAAAATGTGGTTCGACCTTGAACGCTACCGATTTGATTAATCCAAAATCGACCATTACAGGAGAAGTTCCAGTGATGAAAGCTACTAAACACTGGTTTTTGCCTTTGGACAGATACGATGCTTTTTTGAGAGAGTGGATTCTGGAAGGACATAAAAACGACTGGAAACCGAATGTTTACGGTCAAGTAAAATCTTGGATTGACGGTGGTCTTGAGCCTCGTGCCGTGACGCGTGACTTGGACTGGGGAATTGACGTTCCGCTTCCTGGCGCCGAAGGTAAAAAATTATATGTATGGTTTGATGCTCCTATTGGATACATCTCGGCATCCAAAGAATGGGCTTTGCGCGAAGGAAAAGATTGGGAACCGTATTGGAAAGACCAAGACACGAAGTTGGTTCACTTTATAGGGAAAGACAATATTGTTTTTCACTGTGTGATTTTCCCAGCGATGTTGAAAGCGGAAGGAAGTTATATTTTGCCCGATAACGTACCTGCAAATGAGTTCTTGAACTTGGAAGGAAACAAATTATCAACATCTAAAAACTGGGCAGTTTGGTTGCATGAATACTTGGAAGAATTTCCGGGTCAGCAAGATGTTTTGCGTTACTCATTGACCTCAAACGCTCCAGAAACTAAGGACAACGACTTTACTTGGAAGGATTTTCAAGCTAGAAATAACAATGAATTGGTGGCTATTTTTGGAAACTTCATCAACCGTGTGGTGGTGTTGACTAATAAATATTATAATGGAATAGTTCCAGCACCAAACGAATTGAGCGAAGTGGACGAACAAACATTAGCGGAATTGAAAGCGTATCCTGCTGTGATTTCGAGTTCAATTGAGCGTTACCGTTTTAGAGAAGCTTTGGGCGAATTGATGAATGTTGCTCGTTTGGGTAATAAATATTTGGCTGACGAAGAGCCTTGGAAAGTAATCAAAGACAATCCAGAACGTGTGCAAACACAAATGTATGTTGCCTTGCAGATTTCGGCAGCATTGAGTACACTTTGTGAGCCATTCTTGCCGTTTACCTCTGAGAAATTGAAACGCATATTGAATATAACAGCAACAGACGCTCCTATAACTTGGGATACGATTTCGGAATCTTCAGATTTATTGGCAGCTGGACACCAAATAGGACAAGCAGAATTGCTTTTTGCAAAAATAGAAGACGAAGAAATTCAAAAACAAATAGATAAATTGGAAGCTACAAAAACCGCCAACATCGCAGAGAACAAAAAAGCAGAACCACAAAAAGAAACGATTCAGTTTGAGGATTTCGCCAAAATGGATATTCGCGTGGGTACCATTCTAGAAGCTGAGAAAATGCCAAAGGCAAACAAACTTTTGGTTTTGAAAGTAGATACTGGAATTGACGTTCGCACTATTGTTTCGGGAATTGCCGAAAGTTTCAAACCAGAAGACATCATCGGAAAACGTGTGAGTGTTTTGGTAAATTTAGCACCAAGAGCGTTGCGTGGTGTAGAAAGTCAAGGTATGATTTTGATGGCTACAAATGCCGAAGGGAAATTGGTATTTATTAATCCAGACGCAGAGGGAGTTCCTAATGGAGATATGATTAGTTAAGAATATAAAAGGTAATTTATATCCGTAGAGACGTTGCACTGCAACGTCTCTTTTTTTTTAACCACAACGTTTCTCTTTTCAACCGCAACCTTTATAATTTCAACCAAAACGTAATTTCTTTTCACCCTTAACTTCTTTTTATTTAAACGCAAAATATTTTATCGTTTAACCACAAAAATTTTATAACCAATATGATTCTTTTTTTGTAATGCATTTGTCTTTGACATATTTATTATATTCGTCATTGCTAACGTCCACAATCAAGTGACGTTGCAGTGCAACGTCTCTACCGCAAACGATACTACAATGTCTGAAAAATTCCAAAATAAATATCGCATCTCCTCCAGCCGTTTAAAAAATTGGGATTACGGAAAAAATGGTGCTTATTTCATAACCATTTGTACTGGAAACCGAGAACATTTTTTTGGCGAAATTGTATCCGTAAATAATAATAACGAAATGCTATTTACCGAAATTGGCCAATTGGCGAATCGATTTTGGTTAGACATTCCCAAACATTTTCCGTTTGTGGAATTAGGAAATTTTCAGATAATGCCCAATCATATTCATGGAATATTGATTATTGATAAAAAAGATAATATGGAGGCGTTGCGTGTAGAGACGTTGCGTGTAGAGACGTTGCGTGTAGAGACGTTGCGTGTAGAGACGTTGCAATGCAACGTCTCTACCGAAAACGGTAATAAAGACGAACAAATGGCTATGATTTCACCAAAATCAGGTTCAATTTCAACCATTATACGTTCTTACAAATCGGTAGTAACCAAAAACAGTCATTATATTCATGTTGATTTTAAATGGCAAGAACGTTTTCACGATAATATTATTCGCGATTCGGATTCGTTTGAACGAATTCAAAGTTACATCGAAAACAATGTGGCAAATTGGAAAGAAGATCGATTTTTCAATTGAAAAATAGAAATCAAATGTTTTTAAAACCACAAAGAAATATCTTGTTAAGCAAAACAATCTTTCTTGAACTAACTTAATGATAAAAAGACTAGTCATATCTCAAATTTTCACTTTACAATTACAGTGAAATTTGTTTTAAATAAACCAAAAAATGACCAATACCAAACCAAAAATAGCTTTAACGATAGGAATACTATGTATCTCTATCTTTCCTATTTTGGTACGTTTGCAATTGACAGGCGGATTGATTTCGGCATTTTATCGAATGTTTATTGCGGCTATTTTGCTACTTCCTTATATTATAGTCACTAAAAAGTTCCAACTTCCGAACTGCAAGATTTTAATATTAGCAATTATTTCGGGAATTGTGTTTGCGACAGATATTGCGATTTGGAATGTTGCTATTCAACAATCATCGGCAACTCAAGCTACTTTATTGGCAAACTTATCTCCTGTTTGGGTGGGCTTGGGTTCTTTTTTATTTTTGAAAAAAAAACCGGCTACTAATTTTTGGATTGGAACACTAGTCGCACTTTTGGGGATGGTAATGTTAGTTGGTTTTGAGGTATTTACAAATCTCAACTTTGACTTGGCTTTTACATTAGCTTTGTTATCAGGTATGCTTTACGCTACCTATATATTAATGAGTAAAGATATTTTGTCGAAAATAGAAGTACTTTCCTTTATGACTATCGTTCTGGTGTCATCAAGTATATTTTTAGGACTAATTTGTTTGCTTACTGAAGAATCATTTACAGGGTTTACCAATGAAGCTTGGATTGTTTTGTTTGTTCAAGGAGCCATTTGTCAATTGACTGCTTGGTTATTAATAAGTTATGCGACTCAACATTTGCGAGCTACTAGAGTTTCATTGAGTTTATTGGGACAAGCAGTGCTAGCCACATTTTTGGCTTGGTTATTTTTAGACGAAAAGATGGGTTGGTTTAGGATAATTGGCGCTGTTTTTCTACTTTTAGGAATACGAATTACTTTTTATGCTAAAACTATTTCGTTTCAAAATTTAAAACCCAAACCATGAACTTGAAAGTAATTGCTTTTGATGCCGACGACACTTTATTTATAAACGAAACCTATTTTGCCGAAACCGAGGAGAAATTCTGTGCCTTGATGGGCGACTACCTTTCGCATCAAGGTATTTCACAACAATTGTTTCGTATTGAAATTGACAACTTGCAAAGATACGGCTACGGAATCAAAGGTTATATTCTATCCATGATTGAAGCCGCCATGACGATTTCAAATAATACCATCCCTATTGAGGCAATTGAAAAAATCATCCAATATGGAAAAGACCTATTTGACAAACCCATTGTATTATTAGACGGTGTTGAAGAAACACTAGAAGCTTTATACGGAAAATACAAATTAGTAGTCGCGACTAAAGGTGATTTATTAGATCAACGCAGAAAATTACACAATTCGGGACTTGGTAAATATTTTCATCATATTGAAGTGATGTCAGATAAACAACAGATTGATTACTTAGATTTATTGAAAAGATTGGAAGTAAAACCAGAAGAGTTTTTGATGATAGGCAATTCTTTAAAATCAGATGTATTGCCTGTACTTGAAATTGGAGGTCATGCTGTACATATTCCTTTCCATACTACTTGGGAACATGAGCGAATAGACCATAAAATTATACATAGCAACTTCAAAAGTATCAAAAAGATCGATGAGATTTTAAAAACAATAAGATAAAACTTATATTTAAATAATGGTTTTTGAAATAAAAGTCAAAAAATATTACTTCCCGTTCTAAAAGAACAATCTTACATAAAATTAGAAATACATAAAATTACGATCAATAAATTCAAAAACTCATAATTCAAACCTTAAAATATTAAGTCATTAATAATAAAATAGGAATTATATTGATAATTATATGTTTAAAAATTTGAACTTTTAACATTTAACAGGAATTAAACAAAATTTAAATGTAATTTTGAAACTTTATTTTTAAAAAAATTAACTATTTTTATCAAAAAATTCAATTTTATGAAAAGACTTATAATTACATTAGCATTTGCAACTGCTGTATCAACAGTAAGCGCACAAAATGAGAAAAGCACCAAACCTGTAAACGAATCATTTAACAAATGGTCTGTCGAATTAGCTGGAGGCTTCAACAAACCTGTAAACAATATTGCTCCTGGTTACTCTTTCAGCCTAATTAGTCCTTATACAATCGATTTAGGGGTAAGATATATGATCAACAACAAATTTGGTATCAAAGCTGATCTTGGTTACAATCATCTTACAGAAAAAAAAGGTACAGCTTCTATTAACTCCACTTATTATAGAGGAGATATTCAAGGAGTTGCTAACTTGGGTAGAATCATGGACTTTCAAACTTGGACAAACACCATTGGACTTTTAGCACATGCAGGTGCAGGTGTTGGTCAGATTAGAGGTGGTAGTGTAAAAGATTTATCTGTAAACGTTATGGCTGGTTTAACAGCACAAGTAAAACTATCAAACCATTTTGCTTTAACAGGAGACATTAGCACAATTTTAAACGCAAAACAAGAATATACATTTGATTCTCAAGGTGCATCCTTTACAAATGGTTTTAAATCAACATTACTTAACGGTACTGTAGGTATAACTTACTATATTGGTAAAAACGAAAAACATGCTGACTGGGTAGTCCTTAAAGACGAAAGTGTTTTAAGTCTAGAACAAAGAGTTGACGAACTTGAAGCATTGAATAACGACACAGACAGAGACGGAGTACTTGATTACTTAGACGCTGAACCTAACACAATGTCTGGTGCAATGGTAGACTCTAAAGGTCGTGCTATTGACTTGAACAAAAATGGAATTCCAGATGAAATCGAAAAGTATATTGACACTAAATACAAAACTTCAAATAATACTACTTCAGTAGATCCTGAAACTATCAAAAATTTGGTAAACGGTGGTTATGTGAGTGTGTTTTTTGACTTCAACAAAACAACTCCTACATCTGAATCTACAGATGCTCTTTCTTATGTTGTTAATTATTTAAAAAACAACCCTTCTTCTTCAGTTGATATTATTGGTCACGCTGACGAAATTGGAGGAGCTCAATACAACAACAAATTGTCTGCTGCTAGAGCAAACAACGTTAAAGAAACGCTGTTAAAATCTAACATTGCTGCTTCAAGATTAAATGTAGTTGCTGCAGGTGAAGATTCTTCAGTTGATAAATCTTCTGATGCTGCTAGACAATTAGTAAGAAGAGTTACTTTCAAAATAAAATAATCTTTTTATCATACATACTTAAAGCTCCAAAGAAATTCTTTGGAGCTTTTTTTTTGCTCTATATTGAAGCAAATTACCTCCTAAATCTAAATCTTACTTATCGTTTTTTTGTAACTTTACAAGAAACACTTTACTATGCTATCCAAAAAAATTGAAACTGCACTGAACAAACAGGTTCGAATTGAAGCTGAATCTTCACAAATCTATCTTTCAATGGCATCATGGGCAGAGACTCATGGATTAGAAGGGATTTCTAAATTCATGTATACTCAATCAGACGAAGAACGCATGCGCATATGCTCAAGATTGTAAAATACATTAATGAAAGAGGAGGTCATGCTCAAGTCTCAGAATTAAATGCTCCTAAGACAACTTATGTTACTTTCCAAGAAATGTTTGAAGAACTATACAAACATGAAGTCTTTGTATCTGAATCTATTAACGAATTGGTACATCTTAGTTTTTTAGAAAAAGACTACGCTACTCACAACTTCCTACAATGGTACGTAGCGGAACAAGTAGAAGAAGAATCTCAAGCTAAAACTATCTTAGATAAAATCAACCTTATAGGTGATGACAAGGGTCGCTTGTATTTGTTTGACAGAGACATTCAACAACTAACAACTAATGGCTCCAATACGTAACCATTGGTCTTTATTTAAAACTCCTGTCAGCAACGATTCACCTCTTTTTGATTATTAAATTTATACAAATTGGGAAAGAAAGACAAAGAGAAAGAAAAGAAAAAAGGTAAAAAAAAACTCCTTGATAACGGCAAAAAACAAAAAGACCGTAAGGAAGAATGTTGTGAAAAATATAAAAAAGGAGAAGACAATCGCTGTAAGAAATGCCCTAGATTTGACTTAGAATAACAAATCCCAGTTAACAATATACATATGTTAACTGGGATTTGTTATTAAAACAGTATTCTATAAAACTCAAAACCGATTCATAAATTCTACTAAATTTTCATCCTTATCAAGATTCAGTTTTTTTCGTAGACGGTACCGTGACGTAAAAACACTTTCAGCAGAAATACCAAGTAAGGTTGCCATTTCTTTACTCGAGAAATTTAGTTTAATTAAGGAGCATATTTTTTGATCTGTTGTTCCCAAATCAGGGAACTCAGCATTTAATTTTTGGTAAAAACTTTGATTAATACTGGTAAAACGGGTGTCAAATTCTTTCCAGTTGGCTAATGAACTTCCTCTCACGGACTTCAACATACTTTGAATAGTATCGACATCCATTACTTTTTTATTTTGTGAAATTTTTTCATTTAAACTGGATAAAAACTCTTCTTTTTCTATCAATTGTAATGTGGAAACAGTAAGCTCTCTATTTTTTAATTCCAATTCATCTTTTTGTCGTTGATTCAGACATTGCTTTTCTAGTCGATGCTTTAGACGAAGTTTTCGAACAAATAAATAACTAAAAATAATTACCACAATTAGGAAGATTACTAAAACAGTTAGTTTTAAAAAACCAATTCGTTCCTCATTTTCAAATTCCTTTAAACGAAGTTCCTTTTCTCTCTTTTGTTGACTTTCAATTGTCAGTCTATAATTATCTTTAATATTCAGTAGCTCTTGATTACTTTTACTTTTACTTCCAAAAATTTCATCATTGAAATTTTTAGATGTTTTCATGTATTCAAACGCTTTTTTATACTGATTGGTTTTTGAATACAATTCAGCCAAAGCATCATAATTCATCAATTTATAATTCGCATGACTTTTAAATTTTTCAGCAGCCTCTAATGATTCCAAAAAAGCATCTTCACCCTTTTGAAACTCTCCTAACTGTAGATGAACATATCCCAAAAGATAATTAACGACTATTATATAAGGATCATTTTGGGTTTTAAGTTTTGCTTTTTCAGCAAGAAGAATTTCAAAACCTTTACCATATTCTCCTTTTTGAGACAACAAAAAACCTCGTTCTATATTAACATAATAACTTTTATTATTATTTTTAGAATGAAAATGCATTGAACTATCAAGATACTTTTGAGCTATATCATATTTACCATTAGTACGGTAAAAATTAACAAAAGCAAAATAATCACTTAAAATATAGCCTGTAGGTATTTTTTTTGTTTGATATAGTACTTTATCACTTTTTAACGCTAAGTTGAAATACTTTAAAGTAATAGAATCTCTTTTGAAAAAGCTGTATAAAAAGCCTAGTCTATAATAGACTCGACCAGACCAAATTTTGGATTCTATTTTTTTGGCCAATAATAAAGCTTTCCAATAGGTATCATAAGCTTTACTATAATTAACATTATGCGCATGTACATCAGCGATAACAATCAAGCCTTTTATGGCGCTTATAGTATCTTTCTTTTCTAAAGCTAATTCATAACTTTTTTGAAAAAACAAAACAGCCTTCTCAGGACGAACCAACCTTAGCGCTTCTCCTTTTTTATATAACTGATCATCATTGTCCATTTTCTGACCTCTTAATGAGATAAAAAACAACAAAGTAATCAAACTGTAGTACATAGTTAAACGCATAACAAACTGCTCAGAAATAAGAAATAAATGATTCAAATATACAAACTTATCAGTCAAAGTATATCTTAAACCCTTTTTTACGGTTGCATTTAAAATTCTCCAATAAAAGCAATTTCAATTTTCTGAATAACGCATATAATAAACACTAAATCAAAAAAACAGAAATAAGAATCTTCAATATTCAAAATTCTACTTAAATACTCATTTTATTAAGCCTTGTCTAGTTCATATCTGTTTTTTTTCTGCAAATAAAGTGGCTTGTTCATGATTTGTCTATGTAGTTTTTACTGTACATCCAAAGCTTATAATTAAATTTGAGGATTGATTTTTAAAATCTACAATTCACACCTAACCAAATATTACAGAATGAATAAATCAAAAAAAATATTCTTTTTAAAGAAGTCTATATTCCTGTTTCTAATTTTATTTACGGTAAATAGCTATTCGCAGACTAATACTTCTGGCTTTCCTTTTATGTTACCAAAAGAAAAACCAAATAGAAAACTTAGTTTGGCTATGGAAAGGCTGTATGACAATTATCCTGCTCCAAAGCCTGAAGACAATGAACTTTTTTCACAGTTCAAATACACCGAAATAAAAGGCTTTGATTATAATAATCATGACGGAAAAATTAGCCGACGCGATCCTTCAAAGATAATTTTTCATAACGGAAAATATTATGTTTGGTACACCTACAGAAATACAGCAACTCCTCCTCAAGGAGCCGACAAAAGTAGTGAAACCATTCCGTCATCGGATTGGGATTTAGCCGAAATTTGGTATGCCACTAGCAGTGATGGATTTAACTGGAAGGAAATTGGCGTTGCAGTCAAAAGACCACAAAAACCTTTTATAGGTTGGCGAGCCGTTACTACTCCTGATATTCTTGTTTGGAAAGGAAAATTTTATTTATACTACCAAGGATTTATGGAAGCCAGTGGAAAAAGAGGGGATGACTGCCCTGTTGCGGTTTCATACTCTGATTCCCCAGATGGGCCTTGGGTAGCACACAACAAAATTGTAATTCCAAACGGAGCTAAAAACGAATGGGATCAGTTTTCTATTCATGATCCATATCCGTTAGTGTATAAAGGTAAAATTTACTTATACTATAAGTCAGATACCGGAATTGCTCCTCATTGGGTTCGAATGCAAGGTTTGGCAACAGCCGAAAATCCTTTAGGACCTTTTACTAAAAACGTATTAAATCCAGTAATTTCTTCTGGCCATGAAACCTCTTTATTTCCTTTTAAAAACGGAATTGCAGCTTTGGTCTATAAAGATGGAAACGAACACAACACAGTCCAGTTTGCTGAAGATGGTGTAAATTTCAACATTGCTGCTATTACCGAATTGATGCCCTATGCCGCAGCACCATTTGTACCAGATGCTTTTACAGACACTAAAGACGGAAGAGGAATCAGTTGGGGCTTATCTCATTTTATCAATCAAGGGGAAAAAGGCAAAAACCATTCTATTATGGTGCGTTTTGATTGCGATTTGAGTCAAGACTTGAATGACCCAGAAATGAAAGAACACCGAGTAAATCATGCTGTTGACGTTTATCTCAAGCAAGGCCTTAGCAACAAACAAAAACAACGCATCCAACAAGAAAATAAAACCCAATAAATTAACTCCTATTTTTGAAGCCATGAAAATAAAAATTTTTCTATTATCCTTTTTAGCATTTACGCTTTTCACTTATGCCCAACACAGTAGGGAATCAGATTTTAATTTTGGTTGGAAATTTTCATTAGACCAAAAGAAAGATGCTTTTGCAAAGGAACTAAACGACGCCCAATGGCGAAAGCTAAACCTTCCACATGATTGGAGTATTGAAGCTCCATTTGACGAAAAATTGGAAGGCGCTACAGGGTATCTACCTGGTGGTTTAGGTTGGTACCGCAAACATTTTGCTTTAGACCTAAAATCAGGACAATCGGCTTTTGTACTGTTTGATGGTGTGTACAATAATTCCGAAGTTTGGTTAAACGGAAAAAAATTAGGTGAAAACCCATATGGTTATACACCCTTTTATTTTGATTTAACACCTTATTTGAATAAATCAGGGGATAATGTGATCGCTGTAAAGGTTGATCATACACGTTATGCCGATTGTAGATGGTACACAGGAAGTGGAATTTATAGAAATGTAAAATTGGTAGTTCTAAATTCGGTACACATTCCTATTTGGGGAACTTATGTAACTACACCAAAAGTAACCAAAGAACAAGCAACTGTTCAAATTGAAACCAAAATTAAAAATAAGCTAAATTCAAAAACTGAATTTACTTTGGTCACTAAAATCCTGAATGAAAAAGGAAAACAAGTCGCTAAAAATCAAGAAAAACTACTTATTGACGGCAATAAAGAACAAGCTTTTACACAATATATTCACGTTAAAAATCCTCAATTATGGGATATTGAAACGCCAAATAGATACAAAGTAATTTCAGAAATTAAGTTAAACGGGAAAACTTTAGAAACGTATACCACTCCGTTTGGAATTCGTTCCTTACGTTTTACGGCTGGAGAAGGCTTTTTCTTGAACGGAAAAGAAACTTTGGTAAAAGGAGTTTGTTTGCATCACGATGCAGGTCTTGTTGGAGCTGCCGTACCAAAAGGCGTTTGGGCTCGTCGATTAAAAAGCTTAAAAGAGGCTGGAGTAAATGCAATCCGTACTTCGCATAACCCCTATTCACAAGAGTTTTTGGATCTATGCGATGAAATGGGATTCTTAGTTCAAGATGAAATTTTTGATGAATTAGATTATCCAAAAGACAAACGTTTGAATTATCATGACCGCATTAAAGATAGCATTACACGCGGTTATACCAATCATTTTCAAAAATGGGGAGAAAGTGACTTAAAACGCACCATACTACGAGACAGAAATCATCCATCTGTTTATCAATGGAGTATTGGTAATGAAATTGAATGGACTTATCTTGAATATCGATATGCAACAGGATTCTGGACAGACCGCAAAGACCCTCAAGACTCTGGAGAATTCTGGGGAAGTTTACCAAAATTCACTCCAGAACAATTAAAAGAAAGATATGATAAAGAAGTCAAAGGTAAATATCTCTTAGAAGAAACAGCAAGAAGACTAAACGCTTGGGTAAAAGAATTAGATAATACTCGCCCTACAACTGCCAATTTGGTTATTCCTCAAATAAGCCATGTGAGTGGCTATGCAGATGCCGTAGATTTAGTCGGTTACAGTTATAGAAACTTAATCTTACCATGGGCACAAAAACACTTCCCACACAAACAAGTTACTATTAACGAAAACCCTGGCACATGGGATGACTGGAAACAAGTGATTGAATATCCTGGGGTTTTTAGTATGTACATGTGGACAGGAATTGATTATATTGGGGAACGTGATCAAAAATGGCCTGAAAAAAGTGGCTGGGGTGACATCTTAGATTTAGCAGGATTTAAATACCAAGGTTTTAATTATTTCAAAAGTATTTGGGTAAACAAACCGCACATTTCTATCGGAACATTGCCTATCAAAGAATCCGGGTTTACAGTAGATGATATCACGGGACAAGCTGTACCAAAAAACAAAGGGTCGTACAAATGGCGTGATTCTAATATGCATTGGAATTACAAAAAAGGAGAACCTATTGTAGTTGAAGTAGCATCAAACTATGCTCAAGTAGAATTGTTCGTAAACGGAAGATCATTAGGCAGTCGTAGTATGAATGATAGTCCAGAGCGAATTTTTCGTTGGGTTGTTCCTTTTGAAGAAGGAACAATTACAGCCAAAGCAGGTTTTGACGGTCAAGAAATAACTTCAAAGATCAAAACAAGCTCGGCTCCAACAAGTTTAAAAATCACAACGGATAAAACTACCTTAACTGCTGATGGATATGATGTAGCGCATATTATCGTTCAACTACTAGATAAAGCGGGTAACGAAGTGAAAACTGAGGATACTAAGGTTACTTTTGATGTACAAGGGGATTTAAAAATTTTAGGAGTAGACAATGGTGCGGCAAGCAACATCCAGAATTTTCAATCTAATAGACTTACTACAAGTCAAGGACGTGCTTTAATGATTGTACAATCCCTACACGGAAAAACAGGGAAAACAAAAATCACTGCAAATTCTGACCAATTTAAAAGTGAAACAATTTCAATAAGCACAAAAAAATAAAAGATGAAAAAAATAGCCCTAATACTCACACTGTGCTTATTTGTTAACTTATATTCACAACAAAAGGCTATTAACCAAAAACAACCCAACGTCATTCTAATTTTAACAGACGACCAAGGCATAGGCGATTTGGCTTGTCAAGGAAACCCTTGGTTAAAAACACCAAACATAGATAGCTTTTACAAACAAGCGGTACGCATGACCGACTTTCATGTAAGTCCGTTATGTGCTCCCACTCGTGGCGCGCTCATGACTGGGCGATATCCTATCAATAATGGGGCTTGGGCAACTTACAAAGGCCGAGATGCATTGTCTGGAAACCCATCTACTATTGCAGATATTTTTAGTCAAAATGGATACATAACAGGAATGTTTGGCAAATGGCATTTGGGAGACAACTATCCAGTTCGACCAACGGATAGCGGTTTTGACGTTGTGGTACAACACAAAGCAGGTGGCGTAGGGGAACTTTCCGATTATTGGGGAAACAATTATTTTAATGACACCTATTTTGTAAATAACGAACCCAAACAATTTCAAGGCTATTGCACCGATGTTTGGTTTGATCAAACGATGCAATTTATCACCAAAAACAAAGACAAGCCGTTTTTTATCTACTTACCCACCAATGCGCCGCACGGTCCATTGTACGTAGAGGAGAAATATGCAAAGCCGTACCGAGAGTTAGCTAAAAACAAACAAATTGTTAGCGCCGAATACTACGGAATGCTGGCAAATATTGATGAGAATTTTGGTAAACTGGAAGCTTTCTTAAAAAAGAATAAACTCACAGACAACACCATTCTGATTTACATGACCGATAACGGCACTGCAAACGGAATAAGCCCCGATGGAAAAATTGGGTATAACAAAGGGTATAATGGTAGAAAAGGTTCCAAAACAGATGGAGGTCACCGTGTGCCTTTTTTCATTCGATGGAAAGATGGAAAAATAAGTGGAGGGAAAGATTTGGATGCTACAGCAGCCCATGTTGATTTATTACCCACCTTGGCTTCGCTTTGCAATTTAACAATGCCAAAAAACCAACAAATGGATGGAATCGATTTAGGGCCTGTTTTGCTACAAAAAGAAAAAGCCAACCAAGACCGTACGGTTTTTGTACACAATAGACAAGACTGGCGTCCACCGATGGATGTAGACGAAACTTGCCTTATCAAAGACAATTGGAGGTTGATTAATGGTAAGGAACTCTATGATATGAACACAGATAAAATGCAAAAAAACGATATTGCTGCACAACATCCTGCAATAGTGCAACAGTTGTTGGCTAATAATTCTAATTTTCTAATCCATACCAAAACCAATCCAGAGTACTACCAAATGCCCGCTGCAATTATTGGAAATCCTGAACAAAAGGAAATCAAATTAACGATCCAGCATGCCATTGGTGATGACGATGGAATTTGGAAAAGTGAACAAGTCGCTGAAGGAATGAAAAACAGCAACAACATGCACGCAATCGAAGTGGCCAAGAAAGGAAAATATCGTATTTCCTGCCGCAGATGGCCAAAAGAATGTCCCGCAGAAATTTGGGGAATTCCAAACGAAAACCCTAAAAACTGGTTTACTTACAAAACAATAAAACCTACCAAAGTTAGGATTCAAATTCAAAGCCAGTTATTAGAAAAACAAATTCAAAAGGAAGATGTAGAAGTGAATTTTGAAGTCAATCTCGAAAAGGGAAAAACCTTTTTGGCTAACGATTTTATCGAAGGAAAAAACAAATACGGCGTTTATTACACTTATATTTCATTGATTGAATAGTTTAAAAAAATCATGTAAAAATCCGATTTTGGAGCTATCCGAAATCGGATTTTTTATTTTCAAAAACTTTCATTCAAAACAGTATGTCTTTGTAGGTATATTTTAAGGATACATTTCAACTTTTCAAGGTATTCTTTTATTTAGAAAACCATATAGCTTAGCATCAAAATCATCTGTTAAACAAAAAACAGATACTATTCTTCATTTTTGTATATCCAGAAATTGGATTACACTCACCTTCTAAACGTGAAGACACAAATGAAAAACAATACGCTTCTTAAAATGGCACTAATTGCAATTGTCGTAATTTCCTTTTTCAATTTCCAAACAAAAAAAACTTGGGATGTTCGTGATTTTGGAGCCAAAGGAGATAACAATACGCTAAATACAAAAGCCATTCAGTCTGCAATTGACGCTTGTAATCAAGCTGGCGGAGGAACTGTTCTTATTGAAGACGGAATCTACATTTCGGGTACGCTGTTATTAAAAGATAATGTAACTCTAAAAGTAGAGAACAATACAACACTTTTGGGTAGCGACAACCCAAATGATTACATTAGCATTGATCCTTTTGTAGATGCCACAGGACAACTGCGCGGAAAATGTTTGGTTGGAGCCATAGATGTAAAAAACATCGGGATTATTGGGAAAGGTACTATCGATGGCCGAGGAGAACTTTTTACACCCAAAAAAGTAGAAGAAACACTAAAACGCATCGGCGAAAAAGAAAAGCTGTCGCAACTGGACTTAAAAGAAAGTGCTTTGTATGACGGCGGAAAAGTCAAAAAATTTGACCGTCCGTTTTTGGTTCGTTTGGTTCGTTCCAGTACAATTTTATTAAAGGACATCCACCTTCGTCAGCCTGCTGCTTGGACATTGCACATCTTTCAATGCAACAATTTTGTGGTCGATAAAATTGATATTCACAGTCACGCCAATCAAAATAATGATGCCATAGATATTGATTCTAGCACAAACGGATTGATTAAAAATTGTACGATTGATTCTGGAGACGATGCGATATGTTTTAAAACAACCAGCCCAAAACCGACACAAAATATAAAAGTGCTTAATTGTAAAATTAAAAGCGAATGGGGTGCTATAAAATTTGGTACCGAATCCATGGGCGATTTTAGAGACATTACTGTAAAAGATTGTTTTATACATGATACAAGAGGTGGCGGAATCAAAATTTTGAGTGTTGATGGAGCCAATATCAACAACGTTTTGATAGACAACATCAAAATGGAAAATGTAGAAATGCCGATTTTCATTCGCTTAGGCGAACGAGGATTGGTCTATCGTGACGCACCCAAACAACCCGTAGGAACTATTAATAATGTAGTTATTTCTAACATTAATGCCGTTTCTAGAAAATTGGAAGATTGCCGAATCAAACCTACCGTTGGTTTCTTTTTCACCGGTACACCCAACCATAAAATTGGGAATATCAAATTGAAAAACATCAAAATCAGTTTACCAGGCGGCGGAACTGAAAAAGACAGCGAAATTATAGTTCCCGAAAATGAGTTACAGTATCCTGAATTCACAAAACTTGGCGCCGTTCCTGCTTTTGGTATGTACGCCCGACACATCGAAAAATTAGAAACAAAAAACATCCATTTCTCTTTGCAAAACAGTGATAAACGAAAAGAAATTGTGTTAGAGGATGTAAATTAATAAATGACAGTAAATAAAATTAGTATGTACAAAAAAGCCTTGGTATTTTGTTTAGCACTTAGCCTCAACATTGGTGCACAAAACAAACCGCAAACAATCAAAAAGAAGTACGACGACAGTTGGGAATCGATTCGTGCAGGTTACAAAGTACCAGAATGGTTTAAAGATGCCAAATTTGGAATTTTTTTACATTGGGGACCTTACGCCGTTCCTGCCTATAGTAGTGAAAAATTCCCTAAAGGAATTTACGACCAAAAGTGGAATAAAGGAGGCATGAATCCGTACAGCTATCATAGAGAACATTATGGTGACCCTTCAAAATTCGGATACAAAGACTTCATTCCGATGTTCAAAGCAGAGAAATTTGATGCTGAAGAATGGATTGCGTTATTCAAAAAATCAGGTGCACGTTATGTAGTTCCTGTTGGAGAACACCACGATGGATACGCCATGTACAACTCTAAAGTAACACGATGGAATGTTGTAGAAACAGGGCCTAAAAAAGACGTGATGAAAATGCTAGCCGATGCTTGTAAAACACAAGGATTAAAGTTTGGTATGTCATCGCACTTTGCTTACAACCGTTTGTATTACTACAAAAACGACCCAACTTGGGATACTAATGATCCTAGATATTTTGATCTATACGGAGAACCTGTTGAACCAGGAGCTGCGCCAACAAAACAATATTTGAACCTTTGGTGGAACAGAACAACCGATATTATTGACAATTACAAACCCGATTTGCTTTGGTTTGATTACGGTTTGGATGATGCTGGTTTTGAACCCGTACACAAAAAAATCCTTTCGTACTATTACAACAAAGGAGAAGAATGGAATAAAGAAGTCGTTTTTCAAGACAAAAACATGAAATACCCTTCTTTCCCAGAAGATTTAATTGTTCTAGATTTGGAGCGTGGTCGCATGGACAATATCAACAAATATCCTTGGCAAACAGATACCTCTATTGGTAAAATATCTTGGGGATACATCGACAATGAAGAGTACAAAACAGCCGATTATCTACTAGATGAATTGATTGACATTGTGAGTAAAAATGGTTGTTTACTATTGAATATAGGACCAAAAGCAGACGGAACAATTCCAGATCCTGCCAAGAAAATTTTGGCTACTATGGGAGAATGGCTTTCTGTTAATGACGAGGTGATTTTTAATACTCGCCCTTGGAAAATTTATGGCGAAGGTCCAACCAAAGTAGACAAAGGAAACCATACCGAAAAGAACAACAAAGACGCCGGTTTTGAAGACATTCGTTTCACTACAAACGGTGATGTATTGTATGCAACAGCTTTAGGTTGGTCAAAAGATGGCGTTTTCAACATCAAATCTTTGGCTACTAATAATGAATACGATAAACGAAAAGTAGAATCGGTAACTTTTGTAAGCGGAAAAAACAAATTGGATTGGAAGCAATCTGCTTCAGGTTTAAAAATCACTGTAAAAGGCAACAAACCTTGCGAAGAAGCTTTTGCATTTAAAATCAAATTCAAAAAATAAGCATTGCTTTCTAAGCTAAATCATTTTCGAAAATAAACCAAAAGCATTGATTAAAGTCTAAAAATAAAAAACACCTTGAAAGCCTTAAAATGAGAAAAATACATTATTTATTAGCATGTTTAGTTCTGGTAATCACCATCAAAACAACGGCGCAAGAAAAACCAAATATCCTAGTAATCTTAGCCGATGACTTAGGATATGGCGATGTAGGATTTACAGGTTCTACCGAAATCAAGACGCCAAATTTAGATAAATTGGCAAAGAATGGTGTGATTTTCAAAAACGGTTATGTGACGCATCCGTACTGTGGCCCTTCACGTGCGGGTCTACTTACAGGACGCTATCAAGCCCGTTTTGGATTGGAAATCAATTTGACCAACTCGCCATTTGACATGTACAACGGTTTACCATTAACCGAACAAACCTTTGCCAACCGACTCAAAAAATCGGGTTACACCACGGGAATAATAGGAAAATGGCATATGGGAGGTTCAGAACCTTTTCATCCAAACAATCGCGGTTTTGATTATTTCTACGGATTTTTGGCAGGCGGTCACTCCTACTTTCCCGAAAATGTAAAAACCGTTGCGCCATTAGTTTCTGAAAAAACAGGAGAACCAGCATATAGCGCTAATGAGGGCAGTTACCATCCTTTGACACGTAATGATAAAGCAGGAGAATTCAATGAATATTTAACTACAGCACTTAGTAAAGATGCGGCAAAATTTATTGGTGACAGCAAAAAACCATTCTGTTTGTATATGGCCTATAATGCGCCACATTTACCACTAGAAGCACCTAAAGAAACGATTGACAAATATAAGAATATCAAAGATCCGCAACGTAGAGTGTATGCTGCCATGATTGACAAAATGGACGAAGGAGTTGGTATTATTATTAAAGCTTTGAAAGATTCTGGAAAATATGACAACACTTTAATATTCTTCTTGTCGGACAATGGTGGCCCAAGAGCTGAAAAGCAAGGTCATGGTTTTGCTTTCAACGGTCCATTTGTGGGCGGAAAAGGTAGTATGCACGAAGGAGGTTCTCATGTTCCTTTCTTTTTACATTGGCCAAATGGGAATTTGAAAAAAGGTGTTTTTGAAGGATTAGTATCCTCTTTGGATATCTCGGCAACGGCTGTAGCGCTAGGAAATGGAGATACATCAGGCGAAAAACTAGAAGGAACCAACTTGATTCCGTTCCTAACAGGAGCTAAAAAAGGAACGCCACATGATGCCTTATTTTGGAGAATGGACGATGGAAAAGCATGGTCAGTGCGAACAGAAAAAACGAAATACTTACTTGAGGGATATGGTAAAAATGTCCAACCAGAGTTATTTGACATGGAGAAAGATCCTTATGAGTCAACCAATATTGTATCTAATTCGGCAAAAGATAAAGCAGCTATGGCAAAACTCTGGAACGAATGGAACCAAGGCAATATATCAAATAGCTTTTTACAAGCAGGTCCTTACCAAAAAAAGCGATTGGAAATGTATAAAAAACTGTATGATGATTTACACGAAAAAGCTAAAAAGCAAAAGCTTTTGATTATTGAATAAAACCATTTTTCATATAAAATCCCCACTTTAGTTTAAGGACTAAAATGGGGATTTACTTTTAAATTTTGTACTCACTACTTCCCTAACATCAAAAGCTCAGAGACCACAACTTCTGTGATATAACGTTTTTCTCCGTTTTTATCATCATAGGTACGGTGTGTTAGCTTTCCTTCTACTGCAATTTCTTTGCCTTTAGTGACATACTTTTCAATAATTTCGGCAGTTTTCCCCCAAGCTACAACTTTGTGCCATTGGGTTTCTTCTACTTTTTCTCCTTTTTCATTTTTGTAACTTTCATTTGTGGCTAATGTAAAGTTGGCTAACTTTTTCCCACCCTCAAAATTTTTGATTTCTGGGTCATTTCCTAAGTGTCCAATTAATTGTACTTTGTTTCTTAATGCATTCATGGCGTATAAATTTAAAATGTTTTAATCTGAACTCGTTTCAGATTCTTTTGTTGGGTTATAGTTTTGTCGAAAGAATCGTTGTTTGTTTCCGACATTACAAAGATGCGACAGCTCCCAAAAGTTATTCGGTTATCATTCAATTACTTTCGGTTGTAAATATTTGTAAGCGTTTGTAAACGGATAGGTTTTTTTTGTAACTTAGCATAAATCAAAAATATTTTATGCAAGCAGAAATCAATAAAGTTGAATTACGAAATTTAAAAATAGCGGATTATAAAGAATTGAAAAAATCCATGATGGAGTCCTATCCAGAAATGGCTGACAATTATTGGAACGAATCCGAAGTCAAAAAATTACTTAAAATTTTCCCCGAAGGACAACTTGTAATTATAGTAGATGGTCTTGTGGTAGGTTCTGCATTGTCACTAATTGTACCCGAAGAAATCGTAGATAAAAACCACGATTATGCCAAAATAACGGGAAATTATACATTTTCAACCCACACATATAAAGGTGAAGTTTTATATGGAATCGATGTATTTGTACATCCAAAATACCGAGGTTTACGACTTGGACGACGTATGTATGATGCCCGAAAAGAAATATGTGAACAATTTAATTTAAAATCAATTGTATTTGCAGGTAGAATCCCTAATTATGGTAAATACGCAGCCGAATTAACTCCAAAAGAGTATATCGATAAAGTAAAACGAAAAGAAATACACGATCCTGTACTATCGTTTCAATTAAGTAATGATTTTCACGTGATGCGAATCATGAAAAATTACTTGGAAGGCGATAAAAAATCAAAAGAATTTGCGGTTTTATTAGAATGGAACAACATTTATTATGATGATAGCCCAAGAATCATCAACCAAACTAAAAGTGTTATCCGTTTGGGATTAATCCAATGGCAGATGCGTCCATTAAAAGATTTAGATGCTCTTTTTGAGCAATCTGAGTTTTTCATTGATGCCGTTTCAGGTTACGGAAGTGACTTTGCTGTTTTTCCAGAGTTATTCATCGCTCCCTTGATGGCCGATTACAACCATTTATCCGAAGCTGATGCTATAAGAGAATTAGCCAAGTATGCTGAACCTATTAAAAAACGTTTTCAGGAATTGGCCATCGCCTACAACATCAATATCATCACAGGAAGTATGCCTCATTTAATAGATGGCACACTATACAACGCTGGATTTTTATGCAAAAGAGATGGTACAAACGAAATGTATACAAAAATTCATATCACGCCTAACGAAGTCTTCCATTGGGGAATAACAGGTGGTGATATTATTCAAACATTTGATACCGATTGTGGGAAAATTGGGATTATTATTTGTTATGATGTCGAATTTCCAGAACTATCTAGATTAATGGCAGACGAAGGTATGAATATCTTATTTGTTCCATTCTTGACCGACACTCAAAATGGGTATACTCGTGTGAAACATTGTGCACAAGCCAGAGCCATCGAGAACGAATGTTATGTAGCTATTGCAGGTTGCGTGGGGAATTTACCAAAAGTAAACAACATGGATATTCAGTATGCACAAACAGCCGTGTTTACACCATCGGATTTTGCGTTTCCAAGTAACGGAATAAAAGCTGAAACCACTCCTAATACGGAGATGACCTTAATTGTTGACGTCGATTTAGATTTACTAAAAGAATTACACGAACACGGAAGTGTCAAAATTCTAAAAGACCGCCGACATGATTTATATAAAATTAGAAAAGTAAAAAACCAAGGATGAAGACTTGCTTAGAATGTGGTGAAAAAATAATAGGTCGTGAGGACAAGAAGTTCTGTAGTGACGGCTGTCGCAATGCTTATAATAATAAGATTAATAAAGACAGTAACAATTATATGCGCAACATTAACAATAAGTTGCGCAAAAACTATCGTATCCTCTCTAGTTTGAATACAGATGGAAAATCAAAGACAACCAAAACTAAACTATTGAGTTTGGGATTTGATTTTGATTTTTTTACCAATATTCTAAAAACTAAAACTGGAAATACTTACTATTTTTTGTACGATCAAGGTTATCTGTTACTAGATAATGATTTTTACATGTTAGTCAAAAAAGACATTTAATACCAACATCATGATAAAAAAGTACTCCTCTCTTATCGCACTATTGTTCCTATTGGTAGTTTTAGGGATGAGTTATTTTACCATGATGCCACAATGGAGCACCGAATCAGAGGTGCCTTTAAATGAATTTTCGACCAATAGGGCTTTTGCACATGTAGAAACACTTTCGAAACAACCTCATTATGTAACGTCAAAAAATCATGAAGTAGTCGCGCAACAGCTGCAAAGAGAACTTCAAAAACTGGGATTAGAAACCAGTTTACAAGAAGGTTTTACTTTGACTGATTGGGGAAACCTAGTCTATTCTAAAAATATTTTAGCCCGAATAAAAGGCACAAAACCAACTAAAGCTTTACTCTTGCTTACTCATTACGATAGTGCACCACATTCGGCTTCCTTTGGAGCGAGCGATGCAGGGTCAGGAGTAGCGACCATTTTAGAAAGCGTTCGTGCTTTTTTACATGCTAAAAAAACACATAAAAACGATATTATCATTCTGTTTTCAGATGCGGAAGAACTGGGATTGAACGGAGCAGCACTTTTTGTAACACAACATCAATGGGCCAAAGAAATAGGATTAGCTCTCAACTTTGAAGCCAGAGGAACCTCTGGTCCAAGTTATATGTTGATGGAAACCAATAACGGAAATGCTGGTTTGGTGAATGAATTTGCTAATGCTGGCGTGCCCTTTGCAGTTTCCAATTCCTTGATGTATAGCATTTACAAAATGCTCCCAAATGATACAGATCTAACGGTTTTTAGAAAAGAAGGAAACATACAAGGGTTGAATTTTGCTTTCATTGACGGACATTATAACTATCATACCGCTCAGGATGACAGTGCACATTTGAATAAAAACACTTTAGCGCATCAAGGCTCATACCTTTTACCATTGTTTCATTATTTTTCGAATGCCAATTTAAACGCTACACAATCGCTAAATGACGAGGTTTATTTTACCGTTCCATTTGCTTTTATACATTATCCTTTTGATTGGGTAAAACCCATGTTGTTTATCGCCATCGGATTATTTTTTATTTTAATATTCTTTGGACTTGCCAAAAAAATTCTTGATTTCAAAACCATTGCCAAAGGATTTATTCCTTTTACAGCCAGTCTTATTTTTTCGGGATTGATTACTTTTTTCGGATGGAAAACACTTCTTTCCTTTTATCCACAATATAAAGATTTACTGAATGGTTTTACCTATAACGGTCATGATTATATAGCAGCATTTGTATTTTTGACTTTGGCAATTTGCATGACGTTTTATCACTTTTTCTCAGCCAAAAAAGTAACTGTTAGTAATTCGGTTGCGCCACTTTTCTTTTGGTTATTGATTAACGGCGGAATTGCTTATTTCCTAGAAGGTGCTGGGTTTTTAATCCTCCCTGTTTATTTCGGACTTTTTATATTTGCTTATTTTATCATTAGCCAACAAAATAATCATTGGTTTAATTTGGTCATGAGCTTACCCGCTTTGCTACTTATTGCTCCTTTTATTTATTTATTTCCAATTGGTTTGGGACTCAAGATTCTTTTTGGAAGTATGGTACTCACGGTTTTATTGTTTGGATTACTTTTACCAATTTTCGGGCCTTTTCCCAAAAAAGGATTTTGGGCGATTGCATTTTTGGTCGTTGCCATTGGCTTTTTTGCGAAAGCGCATTACCAATCAGGATATGAAAAAGGCAAAGCAAAATCCAACAGCTTAGTATATATTTATGATGCCGACGAGGATAAAGCCACTTGGGTTACTTATGACAAAAACCTAGATGATTGGACAAAAACCTATTTAGGCAACAACCCTAAAACAACCCAATTAGAAAAAGAAATCCCTTTATTCAGCAAATACAATAGTTACTTTACTTACGCTACTGAAACAACTGTAAAATCGATTCCCATCCCGTCTATACGTTTCGTAAAAGATAGCATAGCAGGGAATTTACACTATCTTAAAATCAGAATTACTCCAAACCGAAACGTAAACCGTTATGATATTTTCGCTAATGAAAAAATGGACTTTTATCATTTTAAAGCCAATGGAGCGGTACAACTAGAACAAACCAGCAACAAGTTAAACCGCAATGGCAAAAAAATCCTAAGTTATTATGTAGTCAACAATCAACCACTAGAAATGGAATTTGTCCTTAATAGAGCGACCACATTTGACATGCAATTATTAGAAAGTTCATTTGATTTATTGCAAAATCCATTATTCAATATTCAACCAAGAGCTGATTGGATGATGCCTACACCGTTTGTATTAACAGATGCAGTTTGTATAAAACAAACTATCAAGCCAAATCTTGAACAAGTCGAAATACCTAGTACCAGCTCTGAAACTGTAATAAACGATTCTATAGCAAAACCAGTTGTAACACCTTCCGGTTTGTAGCAAAATTCAAAGCTTCTCGACATTGAGTAAAATTGCTATCTAATACTTGAATATATTTAAAAATTCATATTTCTGTTTATCCGATTATAATTATTTTTAAATAATAAACAAGTTGGTCTAATTGTATTTCGTAAATTGAAAGTCAAACATTCACTAATCAATACCCAAGATAAGATATGAAAATTAAAAAGGTTCTTGTAGCTAATAGAGGCGAAATTGCAATTAGAATATTCAGAGCTTGTACAGAGATTAATATCAAAACTGTTGGTATTTACACCTATGAGGACAGATATTCTTTACACAGATACAAAGCTGATGAATCTTATCAAATTGGCGAAGACAATCAACCACTAAAACCTTATTTAGATATTGATACTATTATAAAAGTAGCGTTAGAAAATAATGTAGATGCTATACATCCTGGTTATGGATTTTTATCTGAAAATGCAGATTTTGCACAAAAATGTCAAGATAACAACATCATTTTTGTAGGTCCAAAAGTATCTGTTTTAAAATCTCTTGGAGATAAAATTGCCGCTAAAAAAGTAGCAATTGAAAATAATATCCCTATAATAAGAAGTAACGAAAAACCTTTAGACGATATAAATATTGCACTTTCTGAGGCAACTCTCATTGGATATCCGCTAATGCTAAAAGCTGCTTCTGGTGGTGGTGGAAGAGGAATGCGCGTCATTAGAGATGAAGAAGAATTAAACAAGGCATACAACGAAAGTAAAAGAGAAGCCTTAAATGCTTTTGGGGATGATACCGTTTTTCTAGAAAAATTTGTAGAAAATCCAAAACATATAGAAGTACAAATTGTAGCAGATAATTATGGAAATACAGTTCATTTATACGAAAGAGATTGTTCTGTACAACGACGTTATCAGAAGGTAATAGAATTTGCTCCCTCGTTTGGTTTAAAAGAAGAAACAAAAGAGGCGCTGTACAATTATGCAACCAAAATTTGTAAAGCTGTAAATTATAATAATATTGGAACTGTAGAGTTTCTAGTCGATGATGATGACTCTATTTACTTTATTGAAGTAAATCCTAGAATCCAAGTAGAGCATACCGTAACAGAGGTTGTCACCAATATAGATTTGGTGAAAACTCAGCTGTTTATTGCTGGTAATTACAAATTAGAAGACCCACAAATAAAAATCCCAAATCAAGAAACAATTAAAATTACGGGCTACGCATTACAATGTAGAATCACAACTGAAGATCCACAAAACGATTTTAAACCTGATTTCGGAACAATTTCTACTTATAGAAGTGCTTCTGGCTTCGGAATTCGTTTAGATGCAGGAAGTGTTTATCAAGGGGTTACCATTTCACCTTTCTTTGACTCTATGTTAGTAAAAGTCACCGCAAATAGCAGAACCTTAGACGGAGCATCCAGAAAAATAAGAAGAGCTTTAAGGGAATTTAGAATTAGAGGTGTAAAAACAAATATGCCATTTTTGGAAAATATTTTAAAACATGATACTTTCAAAAAAGGAGCCATCACGGTTAACTTTATAAAATCAAACCCCGATTTATTCATTTTCAAAGCACCTAGGAACAGGGCAAATAAAATGATTACCTATTTAGCAGATATCACTATAAACGGAAATCCTGATGTTAAGAAAATAGACAAAACAAAAA
Source organism: Flavobacterium ovatum (assembly GCF_040703125.1). Taxonomy (NCBI): domain Bacteria; kingdom Pseudomonadati; phylum Bacteroidota; class Flavobacteriia; order Flavobacteriales; family Flavobacteriaceae; genus Flavobacterium; species Flavobacterium ovatum. Next base: position 1,006,988 of record NZ_CP160035.1, on the reverse strand, counting down.
TATTTATAAAACCAAAAGTTCCAGTTTTTGATGCAGACGCGGCATACCCAAAGGGAACCAAAGATTTATTAACCGAATTGGGGCCTGAAAAATTTTCGCAATGGTTAAAAAATGAGAAAAAAATTCATTTTACAGATACCACTATGCGGGATGCGCATCAAAGTTTACTGGCTACAAGAATGCGTACTTTTGATATGCTGCAAGTAGCGGAGGGATATGCCAAAAATAATTCAGATATTTTCAGTATGGAAGTTTGGGGAGGAGCCACTTTTGATGTTTGTTTGCGTTATTTACAAGAAAATCCTTGGGAACGACTAAAGTTGCTTAGAGAAAAAATGCCAAATGTCTTGTTGCAAATGCTCATTAGAGGTTCTAATGGAGTTGGTTACACAGCTTATTCAGATAATTTAATTGGTAGATTTGTAGAAGAATCTGCGGAAAACGGAATCGATTTATTTAGGGTTTTTGATTCTTTAAATTGGATGAAATCTATTGCCCCATGTATCGAGCAAATTAGAACCAGAACACAAGGTTTAGCAGAAGGTTCCATCTGTTACACAGGAGATATTTTGGATATCAGAAACACAAAATACAACTTAAAATATTACATTGATTTAGCCAAAGAAATAGAAAATTCAGGTGCCCATATTTTAGGAATTAAAGACATGGCAGGTTTATTAAAACCGTATGCCGCAACAGAATTAATAACAGCATTAAAGTCCGAATTAAATATCCCTATTCATTTGCATACCCACGACACCTCGTCGATACAAGCCGCAACCTATTTGAAAGCTATTGAGGCTGGTGTAGATGTGGTAGATGTTGCTCTAGGCGGTATGTCTGGATTGACATCACAACCAAACTTCAACTCAATTGTTGAAATGATGAAATTTAGTGAGCGTGACAATCCTATTAATATCGACTCTTTAAACGAATATTCAAATTATTGGGAAACCGTAAGAGAGTATTATTATCCTTTTGAGTCTGGGCTAAAATCTGGTTCAGGCGAAGTCTTCAAACATGAAATTCCTGGTGGACAATATTCCAACTTAAAACCACAAGCACAATCGCTAGGTTTAGAAGACCGTTTTCATGAAATTACAAAAATGTATGCCGAGGTAAATACCTTATTTGGCAATATTATAAAGGTTACACCAAGTTCTAAGGTGGTTGGAGATATGGCTCAATACCTAGTCAGCAATAATTTAACGATAAATGATGTGCTAGAAAGAGGTGATACTATTTCTTTTCCTCAATCGGTAGTGAGTTTCTTCAAAGGTGATTTAGGTCAGCCTGTAAATGGATTTCCAGAAAAATTACAAAAATTAATTCTAAAAGACCAAAAGCCATTTACAGATAGGCCAAATGACCATATTCCACCAGTGGATTTTGAAAAAGAATATGACGAATTCAAAAAAATATTTGAAAATGATTTAGGAAGAAGTATCGATTTCACTGACTTTCTATCCTATAAATTATATCCAAAAGTATTTACAGAGGCCTACAACAAACATTTAAAATACGATAATCTAACCCAGCTACCAACCAAAAATTTCTTTTACGGAATGGAAATTGGAGAAGAGATTACTGTTGAAATTGACAAAGGAAAAGCCTTATTAGTTACTTTAGAATCTATTGGAACACCAAATACTGAAGGAATGGTAACGGTATATTTTAAAGTAAATGGGCAAGGACGAATTATTGAAGTTAAGGATGAATCTATAAAAGTAGAAACCCGCAGAAATGTAAAAGCAGATAAGAACAATGTCTCGCAAATTGGTACTCCACTACAAGGATTGTTGTCAACTATTTTTGTAAAATCAGGAGAAAAAATAGTAAAAAACCAACCACTATTTATTATTGAAGCCATGAAAATGGAAACTACAATTACTGCAACTGAAAACACAACAATTAAAAACATAGTGCTAATGGCAGGAACGATGGTGAATTCTGATGATTTGATTATTGAATTGAATTAAGTTTAAGGATCAAAAAACTTAGCAATAGTTCAAATCATTATAAAAATAATGATTAAAAAAGTTTATTGAAATTCGTTTCAATAAACTTTTTTTAGGTCAAAAAAATCAAACAGGCATCCATTATAACACTTCTGCATCCAAAACAATTTTTGAAATTGTTAAAATAGGGGAACTCTTTTTATAACTCAAAATAATGGTTTATCTTTCAAAATCAATTTTTCTTGATTATGAAGGACATAAATAATTTGAATAAAAAGACCAAAGCGGCAGCTGTTTTAATTTTTGTTACCATTTTGCTCTTAATAAGCAATTATTTCAATGGACTTAATTCTAGAAAAACCAACGAAAGCATTAAAGCGATTTACAATGACCGATTAATGGTGAGTCATTATGTTTTCCAATACACCAATGCGATTCACCAAATAAAAACAGAGTCAACCCAAACCAATCAAGACGATTCTGAGAAACAAGTTTTTGTTACTTCTCAACTGCAAAACATTAGTAGCCTTGATCAAAAATACTTAACTACGGTTTTAACTCCCGAAGAGAAAAAACAGTTTAAGTCCTTTCAAAATCAGTGCGCTATAATAAAAACCCTAACCCAAAAAAAAGATTGGCAAAAAATAACGCAGTTGGGTGAGCAAAGTTTGCAAACCTTAGAAATATTGGCACAAATTCAGATTGATGAAGGAAAGACAGAACTAACAACAGCCAACACCTTGCACGATGGAAATAAAATTTTTGCTCAATTTGAAATTATTTTATTTATCATTTTAGCCTCTCTCTCTTTTTATTTATTAGTTTTAAAAAAGATGAAAGTTAAAATAAAAATCCCCGAAGCACCTAGTTTGAATTAGACAGCTATTAATAACTAAAATTATTACTCCAAAAGTCGAATAATTATATTGAAATTTGTACTCTGAATTAATTCGAGTAAAGATGACACAAATAAGCATTTTAGGTTGCGGATGGTTAGGACTTCCATTGGCGGAGGCTTTATTAAAACAAGGTTTTGAGATTAAAGGCTCAACCACTTCTATTGACAAAAAAGAATTACTAGAAAATGCTGGAATTAAGCATTATTCGATTGCACTAGAAACAGAATTCGTTTCAAATAGTATTCCCGATTTTTTTGCTGGAAGCGAAATTTTAATCATCGCTATTCCACCCAAATTGAGAGGAAAAAATAAAGATTACTCAGACGCCAACAAGAATTCATTTGTCAAAAAAATAGAGAACCTACTGCCTTTTGTCGAAAAATCAACTGTAGAAAAACTAATTTTCATCAGTTCCACAGCTGTTTATGGCGAAGTCAATGCAACGATAACTGAAGATTCTACACCGAATCCTGTTACGGAAAGCGGCAAACAGTTACTTGAGATCGAAAATTTACTGATGGAAAATAATGCTATCCAAACAACCATTATGCGTTTTGGTGGTTTGATTGGTCCTGATAGAAATCCTGCTCGTTTTTTGGCTGGAAAAGAAAACGTTGCCAATCCTGATGCACCCGTCAACTTAATTCACTTAGACGATTGTATTGGTGTAATTCAAAAAATAATCGAAGAAAATAGTTGGAACGAACGATTTAATGCAGTAGCTCCCAATCATCCTTCAAGAAAAGAATATTATACCCAGAAAGCACTGGAACAAAACCTAGTTCCTCCTACTTTCAATCAGGCCAATCCGTCCATTGGCAAAACCATATTGTCGGATAAATTGATAGACCTCCTAAAATACACCTTTACACAACTCGATTTATAGTGTTTGCAAATTTAAAAAAAGGCGTTTCTTCTAAAGTAAATGCTATTGGACTTCCCATATTGGCTTTGATTTGGGTTGGTTTTTTTTGGGGAACGACTTGGATTGCCTCCAAAGAAGGTGTAAGATACATTCCTGCCATACAAATGGTAGCCATTCGTCAGTTTTTGGCGGGTTCGATTTATATTGTCTACTTTTTAACAACAAAAAGTCCTTGGCCGAAAGGCAAACAATGGAAAACGATAATTATTCTGGCCATACTCAATTTCACTTTCAGTAATGGTTTGAGTACAGCAGGAGTAAAATACATCAGTAGTGGTCTAGGCGCTATCATTGCTGCTATTTTTCCTATTTGGATTGTCATTATTTCGTTTTTTCAAGGTGAAAAAATGGCTAAATTGGCTGTTACAGGAATCTTAATTAGTTTCGGAGGGATCTGTATTATTTTCTATGAACATTTGAGTGATTTTTTGATCCCTGATTTTCGACTCGGAATACTACTTTCTGTTATAGCAACTATTACTTGGTCATTTGGAACTCTCCATACCAAGAAAAAAGCAACAACCTATAACCCCTATTTTAGCTTGGGTTTCCAAATGTTTATCTCTAGCCTTTTGCTATTCGCCTATAATGAAGCTACGGGTACATCCGTCAGTCTAAGTGACATCCCAATCAATACTTGGTATGCCGTGATTTATTTAGTCGTTGTGGGTTCATTGGTTACTTTTACGGTTTTTGTTTATACACTTCAGAAGCTTCCTCCAGAAATGAGTAGCTTATACGTTTATATGAATCCTATTGTTGCTATTCTTTTAGGTTCGGCAATATTTGATGAATCCTTAACGCTTTCCATTGCTTTGGGTGGTGGAGTCACACTTATTGGACTTTATTTGGTTAATAAATCTTTGAGGCAAAGCCGTAAAAAGACAAATATTTTAATCAAATAAATTATAATTTGTATAACATCTTTATCAGAACTGCTTTTGTACTTTTGTAAAAAAAATTATGCCCTCTTTTTTCCGTAAATACCGTGTTTTCCTTGGAGTCTTTATTATTTTTTCAGCAATAACCTTGTTTTTGTTTTATGGGGCGCTGAAACCTAAAAAAATATTACCTATCTATAACCCTGCTGATGTGAACCCCGAATTAGTAGATAGTACTGTACAATATGTGAGTAAATATCACACCATTGCGGACTTCTCCTTTATCAATCAAAACGGAGACACTATTACTCAAAAAGACTACGAAGGCAAGATTTATGTGGCTGATTTTTTCTTCACCACTTGCGGCTCTATTTGCCCAAAAATGTCTAGAAATCTATTTGAAGTTCAAACTGCAATTTTGAATAACCCAAAAGTAAAGTTACTATCACATACTGTTTTTCCTGAAACAGACAGTGTTCCCGTTTTAAAAAAATATGCCATAAAATATGGTGTAAAAGACAACAAATGGAATCTTGTAACGGGTGACAAAAAAGACATCTATACCATGGCGCGCAAATCCTATCTTGCTGTAAAAATGGGTAAACCTAGCGAATTACTTGACATGGTACATACCGAAAACTTTGTGCTTGTTGATGAAAAACGACGCATTCGTGGTTTTTATGACGGTACCAAAGAGGAAGATATTCAGAGACTTATTCAAGACATTAATTTCTTGAGTCAACAAGAGGAAGGGAAGTAATTTTACTTGCTGGATTTTATTTTTCTAAAAGACCTACTGCAATACCAAATTTCCAGTATTTAGACCGATACCAAAAGCTAAAAAATGACAAATATCATTTGTATTCGTTTTATAATATGTATTTTTGCAATCTTAATTCAATCTAAATAAGACTTGCGTACCACAATCAATTCTCTCAAAAAAGGCGAAAAAGCAATTATCAAAGACTTTGATATTGATGTTATTCCGTTAAAATTACTCGAAATGGGTTGTTTGCCTGGCAATATGGTCGAATTGCTTCAAATAGCTCCTTTTGGCGACCCATTGTATTTAGACATAAATGGTTCACACCTTGCCATTCGTGTGGAGACTGCTGCTGAAATTGAAGTTGAATTAGTCCAAATCAAGCTTTAAAATGATTAACGAAAACATCAATGTTGCCTTAATAGGAAATCCTAACGTGGGGAAAACTTCTGTTTTCAACCAATTAACTGGATTAAACCAACAAGTGGGGAATTACCCAGGCATTACCGTTGAAAAGAAGATTGGTTTTTGCAAATTACCTAATAACATCAAAGCTAATATCCTTGATTTACCAGGGACATATAGCCTTAACGCCAGTTCGATTGACGAGAATGTAGTTATAGAACTGCTATTAAATAAAAATGATAAATTATATCCAGACGTTGCCCTTGTAGTAACGGATGTGGAAAATCTAAAAAGAAATTTACTGCTTTTTACCCAAATCAAAGACCTTGAAATCCCAACTATCTTAGTCATCAACATGGCAGATAGAATGGAACAAAAAGGAATTACACTAGATATTCCGTATCTAGAAGAGCATTTGAAAACAAAAATTGCCCTAGTAAGTTCCCGAAAAGGTTTTGGAATTGCCGAGTTGAAAAAATTGATCATCACCTATAAAACCATATCAAGCGAACCTTGTTTGAATGCTTCAGTCATTGAACCAGAATATTTTGACAGCTTGCGCAAAGCATTTCCAAATCAATTACTTTATAAATTGTGGTTAGTAATTACACAAGATGTAAACTTCTTGAACTTGGAGCGTAAAGAAATTAAAAGTTCGTTTACCAAATCGCATTCTGATTTAAAGCGTTTGCAACAAAAAGAAACGATCAAAAGATACCAGTTCATCAATGATGTATTGAAGGAAGGGTTAAAAGTTGACATATCCATTGCCAAAGATTTTCGTAGTAAGCTAGACCGTGTATTAACTCATAAAGTTTGGGGTTACGCTATTTTCTTTGCCATTTTATTTATCATTTTCCAGTCGATTTTTGAATGGTCCAAAATTCCAATGGAATTTATCGACACTAGCTTTGCTTCCTTGAGTTCATCAGCATCGAAACATTTACCAGAGGGCGTTTTTACAGATTTATTATCTGAAGGAATCATCCCTGGAATTGGTGGAATATTGATTTTTATTCCTCAAATTGCATTTCTGTTTCTGTTTATTTCCATATTAGAAGAAAGTGGATACATGAGCCGAGTAGTATTTTTGATGGACAAAATCATGCGAAAGTTTGGGTTATCAGGCAAAAGTGTCGTCCCATTGATTTCTGGAACTGCTTGTGCTATTCCTGCGATTATGGCAACACGTAATATCGAGAACTGGAAAGAACGTTTAATTACCATCCTTGTAACTCCATTTACCACTTGTTCGGCTAGATTACCAGTTTACGCCATCATTATTGCCTTAGTAATTCCAGATGAATATATATTTGGTTTCTTGAATTTACAAGGATTGACCTTGATGTTATTGTATTTATTAGGTTTTGGAATGGCTATATTTTCAGCTTATGCTTTAAACAAAATCATGAAAATCAAAGGTAAAACATTTTTTGTAGTGGAAATGCCGAACTACAAATTACCAATGTTCAAAAACGTTGCCATTAATGTGATTGAAAAAACCAAAGCTTTTGTTTTTGGAGCTGGTAAAATCATCTTGGCCATTTCGATCATTTTATGGTTTTTAGCGTCATATGGACCTGGCAAAAAATTCAATGATGCTGATAGTATCTTGCGTTCAAAAACAGAGAACAGCCAAATTGGTGAAACTGAAATGAATAACAAAATTTCTGCTTTCAAATTAGAGAACTCTTACATTGGGATAATGGGTAAAAGTATTGAACCCGCCATTTCACCTCTTGGCTATGACTGGAAGATAGGCATTGCCGTCATCAGTTCATTTGCCGCTAGAGAAGTATTTGTAGGGACATTAGCCACCATTTATAGCGTGGGTGGATCAGACAACGAAGATACAATCAAAAACAAAATGGGAGCTGAAATCAACCCTATAACAGGTAAGAAAATCTTCAATTTTGCTTCTGGAATTTCGTTATTGTTATTTTATGCCTTTGCCATGCAATGTGCTAGTACGCTTGCCATAACTCGTAAAGAAACAAATTCTTGGAAATGGCCATTAGGTCAATTAATTTTTATGAGTGGGTTTGCATATGTAGTAGCGCTAATCGCTTTTCAACTTTTAAAATAAAATAGTATGCAAGAATTTTTAGCTTTCGCAGCATTAGGATTTGCCCTTGCTTTTTTAATCAAGAAGTTTTTCTGGAAAAAGAAAAAATCAAAAAAGAACTGTGGTAGTGACGACGACTGTGGTTGTCATTAATACTATATGTATATTGAATTAATACCCAAAACTAGTACAATATAGTCCAATCTGTTTTTTGTCACATCGAGGAGTAATTTTTATTCTAAAAAAAGCAATATAAAATGACGTTATTTGAATGTTAGCACTTCTAATTCCCCTCTTGAGAGGGGCTAGGGGGGTGTGTTTTTTTAAGTATATGTAAATCAGGTATTTAAACCAAAACGTCATAGGTAGCGCAATCGAAACCTTGCTTATAAGTAATAATGAATCTCGACTACTCTCGATTTGATAAAACAAATTGAAGGACTATTGGTGAAATCATAAAAAAAACCGCAAAGTAAATCATTTGATTCACCTTTGCGGTTTTTCATCTTCAGTAAGATTTTTTTTATCTCACAAAAAGTACTTTTTGATTTTGAAATTCAATTACTTTCTGACGTTGTTTTTCGATTTCACTAGCTTTATTTTCCGTCATTTTAATGTTGTCTTCAATAGCAATTTCTTTTTTTGCTACCAAATCTTTGGCTTTTTGAATATCCTTCGCCGCTTTCTCATTGTCTTTCATCAAATCTTTTTTATCATCTTCGAGTTTCTCTAAAGCTTTGTTTTCCTTTTTTAGAATTTCATTCATTCTCAATTCTGAAGCTCTCATGGCAATTCGTTTTACCAAATCAGTAGCATATGCAAACTTTTCAGCACTATACCCATTGTCAAGAAAAACACCTCCAAGGTTAAAAAAAACAGTGTATTTATAACCATTGTCTCCCTTTTCAAGCAACTGATGAATATCAATCATATTAGCACTAATTTCCTGAATTAGGGCGTTATCGATAAACGTTTCATCGGTACGTTTTATTTTTCTAGTTTTTCCTTTATAGGGTTTCGTAATGTCCTTGATGGCATCTTCTAGATTATCATCGGAAACATTTGGAATAAAAACTTCAACTCCTGGTTGCATTCCTTTACTCATGCTTTGAGTAACAGCTATTGGGCTTAGAGCTTGTGAAAACCCAAAGCTATAAGCGAATAAGGCAACTAATACAAACTTGCTTTTCATATGTAGATATTTATTGTTTTTTATTGGTCAAATGTAATTTGCACATCATCATTCGTATTTACAGCCAATCTAGTTCATGCTCATTTCATAAATAACGTTAGTTATTATACTAAACAAGTTACAAAAAAAAGAAAAGCTAATTTAACTTTATAAAAATATTACTGGCAATTTTATTTGAAATACTCAAAATTTTACTGTCCACTTTAATTTTTAAAGATAAATCAAATTGTTCTTTGTCTAAAAATTCAATTTGAGATCCTAATGATATTTCTTGTTTATCAAGATATTTTAAAAACTCTGAAGAAGTATCTTTTACGCCTACGCAAATACCCGTTTGTCCAATAATTAATTCCGACAACAATTGCTTTTCTATTTTTTGAATTTGACCTTGTGCATCTGGAATTGGATCTCCATGAGGATCTTCTGTAGGGTTACCCAAAAAATCATCGAGTTTGTTAATCAATTTCTCAGATTTAATATGCTCCAATTGTTCCGCTATATCATGTACCTCATCCCAAGAGAAATCTAGTTTTTCAACCAAAAAAACCTCCCAAAGGCGGTGTTTGCGTACAATCATTTTAGCGGCCATTCTTCCTTTATCCGTTAAGGAAACCCCTTGATATCTCTTATAATTAACTAAATCTTTTTCAGCCAATTTTTTAAGCATATCCGTAACTGAGGAGGCTTTAGTCTCCATCGTTTCAGCAATGGAGTTCGTGCTCACATCTGCATTCGTATTAGTAGTTAAATGATAAATGGCTTTTAGGTAATTTTCTTCAGAATGCGTCATGGGAAATAAATAGAGGATTAACTAATCTTGATTTTTAACTCAAAATCACTTCTTAACAATCAACAAAGGTATTGAAATTTTGTGGCGTAATTTATCTACAGTTGTACCAAAAATTAAATCTTTGAAACCTGTATGTCCATGGGTTCCCATAACCAATACGTCAAAATTACCTTTATTAATAATCTTAGGAATCACTTTGTCTGGAGTACCAAAACCTAATTGGCAACTGACTTTAAAACCTTTTTCAACTAACATTTCTTCGTACTGCTTCAATAATTTCTCATCAACGGATGTCTCATGATCGTCTGCATCGTCACCATAAACTAGGGCTCCTACAGTTTCAACCACATGAATTAAAGTATAAACGGCCTCTTTTCCTCCCAATTCAAAAGCGTTATTTAGAGCTATCTCATCTGCTGACGAAAAATCTACTGTTACTGCAATATCCTTTTTCGAATAGGTTTTCGCTTTCGGAAATTGCAATTTTAAATGATGAGGAGAATGGTTTTGAATCGTTATTTTAGACTTATCAAAAAGAGGTTTAAAAACAATATAAAGTAATAAAATTAAAAAGCTAAAAGCCAAGGGCACAACAGTCAACCATAGCACCATAGGATTATCTGAAGTTTCCAACCAGCCATTGATTTCGTCCAAAACTAATTTAGCATTCAGGACTACAATAATAGTTGCCACAATCCAAGAAGCAATTTGGGTCAATTTACTAATATGAAACCCTTTCATTTTAGTCTTATCACTCACAAAATGGATTAACGGAATGATCGCAAAACCCAATTGTAAACTTAAAATCACTTGACTTAAAATCAACAATTTTCCAGTAACTCCTTCTCCAAAAATGGTAATCACAATTACAGCAGGCACAATTGCAATCGAACGTGTGATGATGCGTCGTACCCAAGGTTGAATTCTTAGATTTAAATACCCTTCCATTATAATTTGTCCAGCCAATGTTCCAGTAATAGTTGAACTTTGTCCCGCCGCAATCAAAGCAACGGCAAATAATATTGGTGCCCATTTAGTTCCCAAAAGCGGTTCTAAAAACTGGTGTGCATCTTGAATTTCAGCTACTTGAAACATTCCGTTTTTATAAAATGTAGCGGCTGCCAATATTAAAATAGCTGCATTGACAAAGAAAGCCAAGTTCAAAGCAATAGTTGAGTCGATAAAATTATACTTCAAGGCTTGCTTAATTCCAGCTTTGGAACGGTTAAATTTTCGGGTTTGCACCAAAGATGAATGTAAGTATAGATTATGAGGCATTACCGTAGCTCCAATGATACCAATGGCAATATACAAAGCGGTTTCTGTAGGCATTGTTGGAATCAATCCTAACAATACTTTATCCATTTCAGGTTGTGCAAAAATCATTTCGAAAATGAATGAAACTCCAATTACAGTAACTAAAGTAATAATAAAAGCTTCCATTTTTCGAATTCCTTTATTAATTAAAAATAGCAACAAAAAGGTGTCTAAAACAGTTATGAGGACACCATCAATTAGCGAAATTCCAAACAATAAATTAAGACCAATAGCCATTCCCAATACTTCGGCTAAATCACAGGCTGCAATGGCAATCTCCGCCAAAAAATAAAGAATGTAATTGATAAAAGGAGAATAAGTTTCGCGCGAGGCTTGCGCTAAATCCCGTTGGGTAACAATTCCCAAACGAGCACTAAGACTTTGTAACAGCAACGCCATAATATTACTCATCAATAACACCCAAAGCAAGGAATACCCAAACTGGCTTCCTCCTGCAATATCCGTTGCCCAGTTTCCTGGATCCATATATCCAACACTGATTAAGTAAGCTGGACCAAAAAAGGCTAATATTTTTTTAAAAACCGATTTCTGGTTTCCCGCCGAAACAGATTCGTTTACTTCTTCTAAAGACTTGCTCATTATTAACAGTTTGAGGCAAATATAAATGTATTTTTTTGTTTTATAAAATATAATTTTTAGATTTGCCTAAATATTTATTTAAACAAACACTAAAATATAATTGTGAAAAATCTAATTCTCGGTTTCTGCTTATTAATCAGTAGCATAACTATGGCGCAGACCAGTATTAAGGGCGTTGTTTTAGGCGGAAATAGTCCATTACCCTTTGCTAATGTAATTTTAAAAAAAGCTAACAAAACTACTGTCACAGATGGCAACGGAAACTATTCCTTTCAAAATACGGCTATAGGAAATTATGAAATAATTGCATCCTATACCGGTTATAAAACTGAAAAAATAAACATCTCAATACTAGACAGCACCAACATTACTATTGATTTCAACTTAAAAGAAAATAATTCACTGGACGAAGTAGTCATTACTGGAACTCTAAAACCCGTAACTAGATTAGAAAGTGCCGTTCCTGTTGAAGTTTACAAACCTAGCTTTTTCAAAAAAAACCCAACAGCCAATGTGTTTGAAGCGTTGCAAAATGTAAACGGAGTCCGACCACAATTGAATTGTAATATTTGCAACACCGGAGACATTCATATTAATGGCCTTGAAGGTCCATATACCTTAGTGCTAATTGACGGAATGCCTATTGTCAGTGGTTTATCAACCGTTTATGGTTTGTCTGGAATTCCAAACTCACTCTTGGAACGTATTGAAATTGTCAAAGGACCAGCATCCTCTTTATACGGTAGTGAAGCCGTAGGTGGATTAATCAATATCATTACCAAAAACCCTAAAAACGCTCCTGTGTTTTCGGCTGATTCTTTTGTAACCGACTGGGGAGAACTCAATTTGGATTTGGGTTTTAAAGCTAATTTAGGAAAGACAGCATCGGTTTTAACGGGTGTCAATTATTTTAATTACAGCAATCCTATTGACAATAACCATGATAATTTTACGGATGTTACGCTGCAAGACCGTATTTCGATCTTTCAAAAATGGAATTTCAATCGAAAAAGCAACAAATTATTATCACTAGCTGGACGTTACTTTTACGAGGACCGCTGGGGTGGTGAATTGCAATGGGAGAAAAAATACCGTGGCGGCGATGAAGTATATGGTGAAAGTATTTACACCAAACGTTACGAGTTACTTGGAGCTTATGAATTGCCTTTTACCGAAAAAATGCTGCTTTCTTTTTCCTACACCGATCACAATCAGAATTCGGTTTATGGAGACATTCCCTACCTAGCACAACAACGGATTGGTTTTGGCCAACTTACTTGGGATAAAAAAATCAACCAACACGATTTGCTTTTTGGAACGGCAATCCGTTATCAATATTACAATGATAACACACCTGCAACAATCGATGCAGATATCAACTGGATTCCAAGTTTGTTTGTTCAGGACGAAATTGCTTTCAATGACAATCACAAAATTCTTTTGGGAGCACGATACGATTACAACAGCAACCATGGCAATATCTTTACACCAAGATTTGCTTACAAATGGAAAGTGAATGACAACAACATTGTCCGTTTCAACACTGGAACTGGTTTTAGAATAGTCAATCTTTTTACCGAAGAACATGCCGCACTTACGGGTTCCCGTGACGTTATTGTTTTAGAAGCCTTAAAACCAGAGCGTTCTTACAATGCCAACTTAAATTACTTAAAAAAAATATATACGAATAACGGAACTTTCATAGGGATTGAAACCTCGGCATGGTACACTTATTTTACCAACTCAATTATTCCAGATTACGACACCAATCCCAACCAAATTATTTATAAAAATCTAGATGGCTACGCAGTCACCACAGGAATTAGTACTAATGTGGATATGGTTTTTGGAAATGGATTGAAATTTATTTTAGGAGCAACTTATATGGATGTCTCTAAAAAAGAAAAAGAGGTAAGAACACAACAAATATTAACCGAAAAATTCTCAGGAACCTGGGCTATCTCCTACCGAATTAATAAACTGTTTTTAGATATTGATTACACTGGAAATATCTATGGTCCGATGCGTTTGCCGCGTTTGGGACCTTTAGATCCGCGCAAGGAATACGCCCCTACTTGGAGCATTCAAAATATTCAATTCACTTTTAACAAATTCAAGAACCTCGAAATTTATGCTGGAATAAAGAACTTACTGAATTGGACACCCAACAAAGGAAATCCGTTTATAATTGCGAGAGCCAACGATCCTTTTGATAAAAATGTAGAATATGATAATGCAGGAAATGTGCAAGCTACTGCTAACAATCCTTACGCTTTAACCTTTGATCCAAGTTATGTGTATGGTCCTAATCAAGGAATTCGAAGCTTTTTTGGTTTGCGCTATACTATGAAATAATGAAGAAAAAAATATTTATATTATTGATTCTATTTTGGGTAATTCCATCAGGTTTTGCCCAATTGAGAGTGTATAGTTTTGAAGAAGTAGCTCAGTTATCGAAGGTAAAACCCAAACCAATTGTTGTTTTCATCCACACTTCTTGGTGTAAGTATTGCAAAATGATGGAAAACTCCACTTTCAAAAATGAAGAAACCATAAGTGAACTTAATAACAATTTCTATTTTATTAGCTTCGATGCTGAAACCAAAAATGATATTGTTTACAATAACCATCGTTTCAAATTCGTTCCTACCGGAAAAAACACCGGAATTCATGAATTAGCCACAGCTTTAGCGACAATAAACGGTCAAGTGGCCTACCCAACCTTGACTATTTTGAAGGCTAGCGACACTATTTTTTTTCAAAAACATTCCTTTATGGGGTCAAAAATGATGCTTTCAATATTAAACAGTTGTCAAAAAGAAACTCCGATACATTAAAAAGTATATTCAAAAATTTCGTCATTAGTTCTTTCAACCCCCCAATATTGATTCGAATAACTTGACTCACTAGAAAGATAAGGCATATTATTAAAATCACCTCCTTGATACAAATCAATATACTTTAGCTCCCCTCTTAAGAAAGTACTAATTTTAAACGAATGTTTTTGAAGATTATTCTTTTCAATTTTCCAAAGTCTGTTGGAGTACTTATCTTTTGGAACTGCAATTAATAAACCATCAAATATTCCACCGTCAATTGTATCTAACCACATTTCTACACCTAAAACTGTCGTAGTTAATTTAAAAGCTTTTTCGTTTTCAATAATTTCCATTTGCCAATAATGTCCAGAAAAGTTCTTCTTTGAAACCAAATGAGGCATAAAACTATATCTTCCGCGATTAAAAATATCTAAAACCATTTTATGATTCCCTATAACGGAATATATCTGATAATAATAGTTAGGATATTGATTCATGGTATTTATTTTTAGGGGTTTTACATTTATACAAAAAAGTAAATGATCTCAAAATTCTAAAATAAAACATGAGAAAAATAAAAAAATGTCATGAAGTCCCCTTTTACTGACACAAGAAGTCAAATTACCGACAAGAGCTCAACATACATTAGATTTCAAAGAACTATTAAACTATAACAAAACTTTATAACGCAAATCATAGAGTTATTTTTAAACTTCGTAACTTTGCCTATTCAAACAATTAATATTAAAATATATAGATATGTATCCAGAAGAAATGGTAAAACCAATGCAAGCTGAATTAACAACTGCAGGTTTTCAAGATTTACATAGTGCATCAGCTGTAAATGATGCTATCAAAGCAGAAGGAACAACGTTAGTAGTTGTAAACTCAGTTTGTGGATGTGCAGCAAGAAATGCTCGTCCAGGAGCAAAAATGAGTTTAGACGGTGCTAAAAAACCAGATCACTTAATCACTGTTTTTGCAGGAGTTGATAAAGATGCGGTTGATGCAGTTAGAGAACATATGTTTCCTTTTCCTCCATCATCGCCAGCAATGGCTTTGTTCAAAAACGGAGAATTGGTTCACATGTTAGAGCGTCACCATATTGAAGGTCGTCCAGCTGAAATGATTGCTGAAAACTTGCAAGATGCTTACAACGAGCACTGTTAATCATACAGATTAATTAACGAAACGTACTGCCTTGGCGGTACGTTTTTGTTTACACTCGTTTGTGACTTGGCCACAAAGGCGCAAAGGCTCTAAGAGTCTTTTATTGTTGTTAAAAAAAATGTATCAAACATTGAAATTTAAGATTTACCATTAAGTCATTAAGTTTCATTAAGTCATTTACTTGCTTAATTCCTTTAGGATTAAAAAAATTAGAGATTAGAGCTTTCATATAAAATACAGTAGAGCCTGTTTATTTTAAAATTTGTGTCTTTGAGCCTTTGTGGCAAAAAAATACTCTACTCATACAAAACTTCAAAAATTAATTATTTTGAAAAATCAACTTCCTTTAATTTCGTTTACTGTAATTGAAAACGAACAACGATTCCCCATCAAAGTCAAGCACGGCAGTTACCCCAATTTAATGTTTTTGTTGAAAGAAGAGCTGAGTTTGGATTCTTTTGGCGAATGTGGCGGTGTGGGTCGATGTGCTACTTGTGTAGTACAAGCAATTGGCGTGAAAGGAAAATCTGCTATAAAAGAAAGAAACGAACCCAATACACTAGAACTACTGGGATTTACCGAGGAAACTATTCGGCTTTCGTGTCAGCTCTACATTACAGAAGATTTGGAAGGAGCAGAAATCACAATTACAGAAAATTAAATTACCGAGAACCATTTAATTACTCACCAAAAAGAGTTTTCGCTAAGTTAAATTTTTTATAAAACGTTGCTTACTTACTTCCTTCTTTATAAAATGTGATATTTTTAAAGAATGGAAAAAAAATTAATAATACTATGTGTTAGTGCGGCACTCTTCTTCTCTTGTAAAAATAAAAATGAGACTGTAACAGAAACTACCACAAATAAAACCGAAAAGCCGCTCTCAAAAGCAGATTCCATAGTTAATCAAGCCATTGAAGCACATGGCGGGAAATTGTATGAGCAAGCCGACTATTCTTTTATTTTTAGAGACAAAAAATATCGTTTTAAAAACAACAACAGTAGCAATACCTATTCATCTGAAATTCAAAAAGGAGATTCATTGATTCTGGATGTCATGACTGCTGACCATTTTGAACGAACGATCAACGGAAAATCACAAAATTTAAACAAAGACGATTCGGCAAAGTATTCTGAAAGTCTAAATTCTGTTATTTACTTTACTACGCTGCCGTACAAACTTCAAGATGCTGCGGTAAATAAGAAATTCATTGAAGAAACAGCCATCAAAGGAAAGAAATACGATTTAATAAAAGTTACCTTTAGTCAAGACGGTGGTGGAAAAGATTTTGATGATGAATATAGCTACTGGATCAATAAAGACATCCATAAAATTGATTACTTGGCGTACAACTACCACGTCAATGAGGGTGGAGTTCGTTTTAGAGCCGCTTTTAACAGCCGAGTAATTGACGGAATCACTTTTCAGGATTACATAAACTATGAAGCTCCTGTAGGAACTGATTTAAAAGATTTACCTAAATTATATGAAGAAGGAAAACTAAAAGAACTCTCTAAAATACTGACAGAGCATGTGGTAAACAATCATAAATAAGCAGATTAAATTATAGATTCTATCAAGAGCTCAGAAGTATATCCTGGGCTTTTGTATTTTAAAACAAATTTTCAATTGACCCCAAATCCCCTAGCCCAGATAGAAGTGGCATCCTCTTGTGGTAGCGATAGCGGACACAAGAGATATAGCGAATAGCTGGAAATAGCTCCAAAAAACTCAGAAACTTAGTCCCTTAGAAACTTTGCAACTTAGTCCCTTTTCCGTATTTTTGCAAAAATAATTTTTCACACTTAAACCGTTTATAGCATGCAACTGTATAACACTTTAAGCGCAGAAGAAAGAGCCATCATGATTGATGATGCCGGAAAACAAAGACTTACTTTGTCTTTCTATGCTTATGCGCAAATTCAAGATCCAACACAATTTCGTAACGATTTATTCCGTGCTTGGGACCCGCTAGTGGTTCTTGGTCGTATTTATGTGGCCAAAGAAGGAATAAATGCCCAGTTATCACTTCCTGCAGATAATTTTTATGCTTTCAAAGACACACTTGACGAGTATGATTTTATGCAAGGAATGCGTTTGAATGTTGCAGTGGAACAGGACGATCACTCGTTCTTGAAATTGACAGTAAAAGTGCGTGACAAAATTGTTGCCGACGGTTTGAATGATGAAACTTTTGATGTGACCAACATTGGGGTGCATTTGAAAGCGAAGGAATTCAACGAAATATTGGATAATCCAAATACGATTGTAGTTGATTTTCGAAATCATTACGAGAGCGAAATTGGCTATTTTAAAGGAGCAATTACGCCAGATGTGGATACTTTTCGCGAATCGTTGCCGATTATCAACGAGCAATTACAAGATTTTAAGGAAGACAAAAACTTGGTAATGTATTGCACCGGAGGAATTCGTTGCGAGAAGGCTTCGGCTTACTTTAAGCACCAAGGTTTTAAAAATGTATACCAGCTTGAAGGTGGAATTATCAATTACGCCAAGCAGATCAAGGAAGAAAACCTAGAAAGCAAGTTCATTGGAAAAAACTTTGTGTTTGACCACCGCTTAGGTGAAAGAATTACGGATGATATTGTGTCCCAATGCCACCAATGCGGAAAACCTTGTGATGTGCACACCAATTGCATCAACGAAGGTTGTCATTTGTTGTTTATTCAGTGCGAAGAATGTGCCCAAGCCATGCAAGGTTGTTGCTCACAAGATTGTGTAGATGTGATTCATTTGCCAGAAGAGGAGCAAAAAGCGATTCGTCGTGGAGTTAAAAACGGTAATAAGATTTTCAAAAAAGGAAAATCGGATGTGTTGACTTTCAAAAATAGAGAAGCAAATCACGATCCTTTGGCTGCAGTTCCGAATTTGGCTGATTTAACAAAATCGAAAGCTTTGGCCAAAAAACAACCAAAAATCAAAAAACAATACATCGGGAACGGAACGCATTTTTATCCAAAACCAAGTATTGGACAGTTTTCTATCGAAGAAAACGAAATCAAAGTGGGCGATACTATTTTAATTAAAGGAATGACTACTGGTGAACAACAACTAGTTATTACCGAAATGCAAGTAAACGATGTGAAAGCGGACAAAGCGGTTGCGGGAGATATTTGTACTTTTCAATTGCCGTTTAGAATTCGATTGTCTGATAAATTGTATAAGGTATTGGAGGCGTAAAAGCTTCTTAACAACCTCTTCATCAAAGAAGTTCTTTCCTTTATACTGTGGAAAGAACTTCTTTTTTTTTTAGAGTAACGAAAATTAATCCGTTATTAATCTGAATTTCACCGGTTGAAAAAACAGTATGGAACCTTTCTCAAAATATATTCCGTTTTCTTTTTTCTCTAATTTTACTTGGTAGTTATGAATTATAGTGGTCTGTGCAATCACATTTACTTGGTAATTTTCACTAGTTTTGTCTGCTGTTGAAACATTTTGAACGATACCATTAATCACAATCGATTTTGGAACAATTGAAGCATTAATCAACTCAAAACTAACTATATATCCTTTTTCGCTATCTCTGTTATAGCTCTTATAGGTTTGGTTTTTAATGCCTAATAATTGCTTGGAACAGGAAGAAATAAAGAACGATCCTAAATAAAGTATGATAACGATGTTTTTTGGTATACTATATTTCATAATTTTGAGTTTTATTCGTACAAATTTAAATGAAACTATTGAATATTAATGAAACTAAAAAATCTAATTTTGATATTGCTTGTTGGATCGATTTTTACTTCTTGCAGCAAGGATTCGGGTTCGGACCCAGAACCTGTTCCAATCAAAGCTGTTGTACCTGACGAGATTAACAACTTTGTTTGGAAAGCAATGAATTCCTGGTATTATTGGCAACCGAATGTTCCCGATTTAGCCGATAGCAAAATTGCTTCTAGCAATACCTACGCTGATTTTATTAACGGAAAAACTCCCGATGCTCTTTTTTATTCGCTCCTATATCAAAGAGGAACTGTTGATCGGTTTTCTTGGATTGAAAACAGTAATGAAGTGGTGAATATTTCAAATACTGCCGAAGTCAAAAAAAGTCGTGGTTTTAGTTATGGTGTTTACCCTAAAGACACCGGTAATGTCAATTTGGTAGCCTTGATAAATTATATTGTACCAAGTTCACCAGCAGATTTGGCGGGATTGAAAAGAGGAGACGTGATCACAAAACTAAATGACAATCCACTTACTACAAGCAATTATAATGAACTAACCAATACGCAAATAACAATTACGTTGGCAGCAACCGTGGGAATTACAAACACTGGTTTGGTGACTACTGACAAAGCCACAACTGTTACTGTAGCCCAAACAGACATTGACGAAAACCCCGTTGCTTATTACGAAAAGAAAGTATATAATGGCAAAAACATTGGTTATTTGGTTTATAATGGTTTCAAGTCAGATTATAACGACGAACTTAATGCAGCTTTCGCCACAATGAAATCGGACGGAATAAACGAATTGGTTTTGGATTTAAGGTACAACGGAGGCGGATCATTAGAAACTGCAATTGCTTTGGCACAAATGATTAACGGAAGTTTTACCAGCAAACCTTATGCTTACTTAGATTTCAATGACAAACACAATAACGAAGATGGCTTTGAATACCTTTCAGACAAAGTTAGAGTTTTTAACTTGGTTGATAACGAACCCACTTTTCAGAGAGAGGAAAACATAAATAGCCTTGCTTTGACAAAAATATATGTCTTAGTAAGTTTTCAAACGGCTTCTGCGAGCGAACTAACTATTCAATGTTTTAAAAAATACATTAGCGTGACCACTATAGGAGAAGAAACCGTAGGTAAATTTGTAGGATCGAATACCTTATATGACTCACCTGCTAACAATTACATTTCATACACCAATAGAAGTACCAAACACAAATGGCAAATGCAACCCATTACTTTTGCATATTACAACAAAGATAAAGACGTAAATCCAACAAAAATTACGCCTGATTACGAAATCAATCCTTACTATGCTTTCTTAAATCGGGTTGAATTCGGAAACGTAAAAGACCCTTGTTTAAAAAAGGCTGTCGAACTGATTACTGGGCAAACCCTCCAGAATAAAGGTCAAAACACCGACACAAAATTGTCTTTTAGAAACGAGAATCTTGCTGCATTCAATCCTACAAATGCTGCCAAAGGATTGTATATTGAAGATTTTAAAAGTCGAAAAGAATAAAAATCAATTTATACACAATGATTCAAAATTCACTAATTATAATGAAAGGTTTATAAAATTGACATTTTAAGCGAATCAAGGCTTCGTTTACTAGCGAAATTTGCATTTTTCAACTTCCATTTAGAATTCGATTATTAAAAAAATTATATATGGTTTTGGAGTTTTAAAAACCATTTAATCCAACTTTTTACAAAACCTCTAGTTTGCTTTATAGTAAACTAGAGGTTTTTTTTTGTTTTAAAAACGGAAAAAACAAATTGATTTACAGCCATATCTGAATCATAAATCCATTTTGTTATAAAATATCTAGTTGTATAAATGAAGCCACACCCTCTTTACTCAATTCGTCTAGTTTATATCTAGTTCGAAAAAATCATCAAAGCCTTTCAACATTCTACTTTTGACAATAACATCAAGCAATCTTTAAACCAGTAGGTTATTCGTAAAAAATTAACTTAACAATTAAAGAGTTACTAAAGGCGAAGTGATTGCAAGGGGTTACAATTCAAGCAATAAATAAATTTATCATTAACAACAAAAAACAAATTATCATGAAAAAAATTACCTTACTATTTATTTTAGCCTTAAGCCTAAATGCTTCTGCACAATTTACAAATGTAGTATTACCTACCCAAGTTAAAACAAACGCAACTGAGGGAACCAATACTTATAACGTTGCATTTGATTACACTTTTACTGGTGCTACTGATTTGAACACAATTACTTACACTACAATTAGAATAAGACCTATTACAGCCACAGAAGTAAAAGATCCAGCTTTTGCTAATACAGATTAATCTATCCCTTTACAAGCATTTAAAGATTATGTTGTAGCTCAACAATTAGTTACTGGATTATGGACTGGAAGATATTCTACAGACATAGTTATGCCACAAGATGCTGCATTACCCACAACAGCGACTAGAAAAGCTACCAACCCTGCTTATGGATATGACACAAGATTTCAATGGGGTTATGGGGCAATAAATGGACTATCTACATTTGTAGCAATTGAAGTATTAAATTCTTCTGGAACTTTATCTACAAAAGATTTTAGTACAACTAAATTAGCTGCTTATTACAACGCTGCTATTAAATATGCGAATCAAGAGTTGAAAAAAGAATACAAAAAGAAAGAAATACCTTTCGGATAATTAGATTAATAGTCTGAAAATCAGTATATTTAAAGTGTATTCGACGCACATTTAAACATATGATTATTCAGACTAAAGCACTAAAATTAATAAAAATCTATTCAACAATCTGTGACAAATTTGAAAAAGATTTAAAATACAGCTGTGAACGATTTAGCAACAATACTAAACAGGATTTAACAGATCAAGAAATTATGACCATTTATTTATTTTCTGTGGCAGAAGAGCAACGTTTTACAGTTAAACAAATTCATCAATTTGCTTGTGATTATTTGCTATCTTGGTTTCCTAATCTTGGATCTTATGCAGGTTTTTCTAATAGATTAAATCGACTATCAGAAGCCTTTAGGAATCTTACTGCTTCACTTCTTGAAGATTACTTTCCAAAAGACTGTTACGTTAATCAAAGTTTATTAGATTCAATGCCAATAATAGTTTGCTCGGGGAAACGAAAAGAAAAAGTGGCCACTGATATAACTGACAAAGGGTATTGTTCGACAAAAAGCCTCTATTATTATGGAGTTAAGCTACATGCATTAGCATTTAGAAGAAATAATAAAATTCCATTTCCAGAAGAAATTCAAATAGCTCCAGCATCTGTAAACGACTTGACAGTATTCAAAGAAGCTTGGGCAAATAAAGAGAACAGATGCTTTTTTGGAGATAAAATCTATGTTAACAAAGATTTTTTTGGGGATCTTGAGAATGAAAAAAACTCAATAATGATGACTCCAATAAAAGGCGTTAAAGGTGAATGTCAAGAAAATAAAAATAGAGATAAAGCCGCTAACGATTTATTCTCTACAGCAGTATCAAGAGTTAGGCAACCAATAGAGTCTTTTTTTAATTGGTTAATTCAGAAAACTGATATTCAAAGAGCTAGTAAGGTAAGGTCAACTAAAGGATTACTAGTGCACCTTTTTGGAAAAATTGCAGCAACTTATATAAATTTAACGTTTTAACCCTTGATTCGCATTAAATCAGTTGTTATAATGGATGAAATTGAAGGAGACTATTCTATTTATGATTTAAGTGGTAAAGCAGTATCAACTGGAAAAGCATCAAATCAAATTAATGTTTCCTCTTTGCCATCAGGACTTTATATTTTAACAACTAAAAAAGGTAGTTTGAAATTTGCTAAATAAAAAAGCGTTTTTTTTTACTAAAAGAATAACATTAAGGCTATCTATAACGGATAGCCTTTTTTTTATGTAAAATTTAAGAACTAAAGCCTTTTCCAACAATTGCAACTTACAGTTAAAAAATACTATCTTTACGAATTAAACGTTTTACGAACTTAAGTTGTGTCTTTCGCAACACTACATATAAAATTATGGCATGTACAAGTTGTTCAACTTCTGATGGTGGCGCACCAAAGGGTTGTAAAAATAATGGGACTTGCGGCACCGATAGCTGCAATAAATTAACGGTCTTTGATTGGCTATCGAATATGACTTTACCTTCTGGTGAAGCTCCATTTGACTGTGTTGAAGTACGTTTCAAGAACGGAAGAAAAGAATTTTATCGCAACACCGAAAAACTTACTTTAAGCATTGGAGATATCATTGCAACGGTGGCTTCACCAGGACATGATATTGGAATTGTGACTTTGACAGGCGAATTAGTTCGTGTTCAGATGAAGAAAAAAGGAGTAAGTCCTACCAGTAATGAAGTTCCGAAAATCTATAGAAAGGCATCTCAAAAAGATATCGACATTTGGTCAACTGCTAGAGATAAAGAAGAGCCTATGAAGGTTCGTGCACGTGAACTAGCAATTGCACACAAATTAGAAATGAAAATATCTGATATTGAATTTCAAGGTGATGGATCTAAGGCTACTTTTTATTACACCGCCAACGATCGCGTCGATTTTAGGCTTTTAATTAAAGATTTCGCCAAAGAATTCAGCACTAGAGTTGAGATGAAACAAGTAGGTTTCCGTCAAGAAGCAGCTCGTTTAGGTGGAATAGGTTCTTGTGGTAGAGAATTGTGTTGTTCGACTTGGCTGACTGATTTTAGAAGCGTGAATACTTCTGCAGCTCGTTACCAACAACTTTCTTTGAATCCGCAAAAACTGGCAGGACAATGTGGTAAATTAAAATGTTGTTTGAACTACGAACTAGATACTTACATGGATGCCTTAAAAGGGTTTCCTGATTTTGACACCAAATTAGTAACCGAAAAAGGAGATGCTGTTTGTCAAAAACAAGATATTTTCAAAGGACTGATGTGGTTTGCTTACACTAATAATTTTGCTAATTGGCATGTCTTAAAAATTGACAAAGTACAAGAAATTATTGCCGAAAATAAGCAAAAAAAGAAAGTTTCTGCACTGGAAGATTACGCAATTGAAATCATTCAAGAAATAGAAAAAGACTTTAACAATGCGATGGGACAAGAGAGTTTAACTCGTTTTGACCAACCTAAGAAGAAGAAAAAACCAACCAGAAAAATTAAGCCAGCAGGAGAAAAAGTCACTACTGAAAACCAAGATCAACCGGCTAGCGAAAACAAATCAAACAATCCTAGGCCAGCTGGCAACAAGCCTAAACAGGCTAATAAAAAACCATCTAATAACAAAAACGTTCCTAAAGGTGAGAACACACCTAATCCACAACCTAGAAAACCTATAATCATTACCAAAAATGAGAATAAAAAATAGTTTTTTAATTCTTCTTATTGCTATTGCTTTTTGTTCCTGTGACAAAAAAAGAGTTTTTGACGAATATAAATCGGTTGGAAGTGCATGGCATAAAGACAGCATTATTTCCTTTGATTTACCCATATTGGACTCTACAAAAAGATATGATTTATTTATCAATCTGAGGGACAACAACAATTATGCGTACAACAATCTCTTTTTGATTGTAACTTTAGAAAAACCCAACGGCTACACTAAAGTAGACACATTAGAGTATGAAATGGCAGCTCCAGATGGAACATTACTTGGCGAAGGATTTACAGATATTAAAGAAAGTAAATTATTCTACAAAGAAGGAGTTCGATTTAGAGGAAAATACAAAGTGAATATCAAACAAGCGGTGAGAGAATCAGGAAAAGTCCCTGGTGTCACACAACTTGAAGGCATCACAGACATAGGATTAAGAATAGAAAAAAAAGAATAGATAGTAACGTTTATGGCTACAAATAAAAAGAATCAAGACAATTCAGATTTTAAAAAGTACACCCGAGCTTTTTGGAAATTTTTCTTTTATGGATTAGGCAGTATCGCTGTCTTTTTCCTATTTGCTTCATGGGGGATTTTTGGTTCTATGCCTTCCTTTGAAGACTTAGAAAATCCAGATTCCAATTTGGCTACAGAAATCATCTCATCAGATGGAGTCGTACTTGGAAAGTACTTTCAAAAAAACAGGTCTCAATTAAAATATTCTGACCTTCCTAAAAACCTTGTAGATGCTTTAGTTGCAACTGAAGATGAGCGTTTTTACGAGCATTCAGGAATTGACGGAAGAGGAACGCTAAGAGCTATTGCAAGTCTAGGAACAAGTGGTGGCGCGAGTACTTTAACGCAACAATTAGCTAAACAATTATTTCACGGAGAAGGTTCTAAATTTCTTCCGTTTAGGATAGTCCAAAAAGCCAAAGAATGGATTATCGCCATTCGATTAGAAAGGCAATATACTAAGAATGAAATCCTAGCCATGTATTGTAATGTCTATGATTTCGGAAATTATTCAGTTGGTGTAAGTTCCGCGGCACAAACATATTTTTCCAAATCTCCAAAAGAATTAACCATCGACGAATCAGCGATTTTAGTGGGAATGTTCAAAAACTCTGGCTTATACAATCCAGTACGCAATGCACAAGGTGTAAAAAACCGTCGTAATGTAGTTTTGGCACAGATGGAAAAATCCAAAATGATTACCAATGAACAAAAATTAAAATACCAAGCTTTACCCATTACCTTGAATTTCAAATTAGAGAGTCATCGTGAAGGTACTGCTACCTATTTCAGAGAATATCTTCGTGATTATATGAAAAAATGGGTGAGTGAAAACAAAAAAGCAGATGGCTCAGATTATGACATCTATAAAGACGGATTAAAAATCTATACAACCATCGATTCGAGAATGCAATTACATGCTGAGAAAGCCGTAGAAGCCCATATGGCAAATTTGCAGGAAGAATTTTTTCTTCAATCTAAAAATAACAAGAACGCTCCATTCGTCAATATTACAGATGCCGAAACCAAACGTATCTTAAAACAAGCCATGAAATCTTCTAATCGTTGGAATGTAATGAAAGGGATGGATAAAACCGACGAAGAGATAGAGGCTTCTTTTCACCAAGAAGTAAAAATGACCGTTTTTACCTGGAAAGGTGAAAAGGACACTATCATGAAACCAATTGACTCTATCCGATACTACAAACACTTTTTACAATCCGGATTGATGGCCATGGAGCCACAAACAGGAAATATCAAAGCTTGGGTAGGCGGAATCAATTACAAATATTTTCAATATGATCACGTAGCCCAAGGAGCTCGACAAGTAGGATCTACCTTCAAACCTTTTGTTTACGCTACTGCTATTGAACAATTAAATATGTCTCCTTGTGATTCAATTATTGATGCACCATTTACCATTCCGGTAGGCCGCCATCATGTAACTGCATCTTGGACTCCTAGAAACTCCGATAATAAGTACCGAGGAATGATTACCTTGAAAAAAGCATTAGCCAACTCGATCAATACCATTTCGGCCAAATTAATGGACAAAGTGGGCCCTGAAGCGGTAGTAGAGTTAACTCATAAATTAGGTGTAAAATCACAAATTCCATTACAACCGTCGATTGCTTTGGGAGCAGTTGACATTACGGTTGAAGATATGGTTGCGGCCTACAGCACATTCGCCAATCAAGGAGTTTATAACAAACCGCAATTTTTAAGCCGAATTGAAGATAAAAGCGGAGTCGTAATCTACGAACCTATCCCAGAATCCCATGATGTATTAAACAAAGACATAGCCTTTGCTATTATTAAATTACTCGAAGGAGTTACTGAAGGCGGTTCTGGTTCTCGTTTACGTACTACATACGGTGGTGGTGGATCCAACCGCTGGACAGGATATCCTTATTCCTTCACCAATCCTATTGCAGGTAAAACAGGAACAACGCAAAACCAGTCCGATGGTTGGTTTATGGGAATGGTTCCAAACTTAGTAACCGGAGTTTGGGTAGGTTGTGAAGACCGTTCTGCACGTTTCAAAAGCATCACTTACGGACAAGGGGCTACTGCAGCCTTACCAGTTTGGGGTTATTTTATGAAATTGTGTTATAATGATCCCGAATTAAAAGTTTCTAAAGAAGCTTTTGACCGTCCGCCAAATTTATCAATCAAAGTGGATTGTTATACGGCACCAAAAGCTAAAGACTCCACTGCGATACAAAATAATGAAGAGTTTTCGTTTTAACAAAATTCAATAAATAATTCAATAGCCTCCTAATTCACAGGAGGCTATTTTTTTTTGGGGCTCCCGATAGCTATCGGGACTCCGTAAAAACTCCGGGTCGGGCTGTACATTCCCGCTTTTTTTATCTTGCAAAAAAAGCAAGATAAAAAAGAGCTCCACTGCCATCCCTCACGCTAAAAATGCAATCGAAAAAACCATTTCAACCAATAAAATTCACTTTACAATTAGATATTATTCACTTTAAAATTTACCGTTTTTCAATAGATTTTTCTTCACCATTAAGTTGTTAAGGTTTAATAGTTCCAAATGGTTGGTTGAATGGAAATTATTATTTTTTCAATGAATTCATAGGCAAAATAGTATCATTTTACTGTTTTATACATTTCCAAAACCTCCATAAATTCGTGGAATTAGACTTTTCTCTCTTTATATTCGTGCCAATTTGTGTAATTCGTGTCAACTTATTTTTTACTTAAAACTGTTTTTACCTAAGAAAACAGCTTTTGTTTCACTTTCTGAGAATAAAGCCTTAATTTTAAGAAGTCAAAGAAATTCATCTGTTATGATTAACAAAAAAGTAAATAACGTTCAAGAAGCATTAATCGGAATCGAAAACGGAATGACCCTACTCTTAGGAGGTTTTGGTCTCTGCGGAATTCCCGAAAATTCAATTGCCGAATTGGTCCAAAAAGAAACCACCCAACTCACTTGCATCTCCAACAATGCTGGAGTAGACGACTTTGGCCTCGGCTTACTTTTGCAAAAAAAACAAATCAAAAAAATGATTTCGTCCTACGTAGGCGAGAATGCCGAATTTGAACGTCAAATGCTTTCGGGCGAACTCGAAGTAGAACTCATTCCGCAAGGAACATTGGCCGAACGTTGTCGCGCAGCGCAAGCCGGAATACCCGCATTTTACACCCCCGCAGGTTACGGTACCGAAGTAGCCGAAGGCAAAGAAACCCGAGATTTCAACGGAAAAATGCACGTTTTAGAACACGCCTTCAAAGCCGATTTTGCCATTGTAAAAGCATGGAAAGGTGATACCGCTGGCAACCTCATCTTCAAAGGAACCGCTCGCAACTTTAATCCTGTGATGGCAGGAGCTGCGAAAATCACCATTGCCGAAGTTGAAGAACTAGTTGAAGCAGGAACTTTAGACCCCAATCAAATTCACATTCCAGGGATATTTGTACAACGGATTTTTCAAGGTACTAAATATGAAAAAAGAATTGAACAAAGAACCACCCGTAAAAAAGATTAGTTATGGCACTTGACAAAATCGGAATAGCAAAACGCATCGCACAAGAACTCCAAGACGGTTATTTTGTAAACCTAGGAATCGGAATACCTACTCTTGTAGCAAACTATATCCCTAAAGGAATAAACGTCGAAATACAAAGCGAAAACGGCGTTCTAGGCATGGGTCCGTTCCCTTTTGAAGGAGAAGAAGATGCTGATCTCATCAATGCGGGAAAACAAACGATAACTACTTTAGCAGGGGCATCCTTCTTTGATTCGGCTATGAGTTTTGCCATGATTCGTGGCAAACACGTCGACTTGACTATATTGGGCGCTATGGAAGTTGCCGAAAATGGCGATATAGCCAACTGGAAAATCCCAGGCAAAATGGTAAAAGGCATGGGTGGTGCGATGGATTTGGTTGCTTCTGCCGAAAACATCATCGTAGCCATGATGCACGTCAACAAAGCTGGAGAATCCAAAATTCTAAAAAAATGTACTTTGCCCTTGACAGGTGTCAATTGTGTCAAAAAAATAGTGACCGAACTCGCCGTAATGGAAATCACTCCCAACGGAATTAAATTACTAGAACGTGCTCCTGGAGTTTCTGTCGAACACATCATCGCTTCTACCCAAGCGGAACTTATCATTGATGGAGCTATTCCAGAGATGGTAATTGACTAAAAGTATAATATTTTGGGGTTCAAATCATAATATATTATAATATTTTGGGGTTGTAACCCTATTTTATTATATTTGTAGTATGATAGCACGCAGCATAACCCCCCGTTTATTAGCCGATTATGACAATAAAAAAGCAATTGTTCTACTTGGTCCTAGACAAGTAGGGAAAACAACTTTGATTCATAATTTAGTAGAAGGAAAAAAAGTGTTGTTCTTAAACGGAGACGACCCCCAAACTAGAATACAATTTGCTAATTCTAGTTTTCAATTTCTACTGCAAGTAGTTTCAGATTATGAAGTAATTGTTATTGATGAAGCACAACGCATTGAGAACATCGGCTTAACCGTAAAAATGCTAGTTGATGCCAAATTAAACAAGCAATTTATACTTACCGGTTCTTCATCATTAGATTTAGGAAATCAAATAAACGAACCTTTGACAGGCAGAAAATGGGAACATCAACTATATCCATTGAGTTGGAATGAAATTAAAAACCATTATTCCTTTGCAACCGCTTATGCACGATTAGAAGAGTTTTTAATTTATGGCATGTATCCAGAAGTAGTAACCGAAACCAAAAAACAAAAAGTGTTATTACAACTTTCAAGCAGTTATTTATACCAAGATATCCTAGAATTGGTCAACATCAAAAAACCTGACTTGTT
Organism: Flavobacterium ovatum; assembly: GCF_040703125.1. Lineage (NCBI taxonomy): Bacteria > Pseudomonadati > Bacteroidota > Flavobacteriia > Flavobacteriales > Flavobacteriaceae > Flavobacterium > Flavobacterium ovatum. The sequence continues at coordinate 976,805 of NZ_CP160035.1, read as the reverse complement.
AATGAAATTATTAAACGCTCTCGCATTACAGCTTGGAAGTGAGGTTTCCTATAATGAATTATCAAAAATACTTGGCGTTGACAGAATGACCGTAATCAACTATATAGATTTACTTGAAAAAGTATTTGTGATATTCAGACTTCATCCCTATTCTACAAATCAACGAAACGAAATAACATCCAAACCTAAAATCTATTTTTACGATAATGGGATACGAAATGCTATTATTGGGCAATTTAATCCCCTGCAAAATAGGCAGGATATAGGCGCTTTATTTGAAAACTTCTTTATAAGCGAAAAAATGAAACAACTGAGTTATTCAGGCTTTTATGGGAAAACACATTATTGGCGTAACACGCAACAAGCAGAAATAGATTTTATCGAAATTAACGAAGGCGAAATTTCTGCTTTCGAAATAAAATACAACCCCAATAAAAAAGTTCATTTCACTAAATCCTTTACAGAGAAATACCAACCTAAAAACACTCATGTAGTTAATAGCGATAACTTTTGGGAATACCTTTAGTGAATTAATTTTTGAAGGTAATATATTAAGATTGATAAAGTCCCTATAAATAATTATGCCAGTACGTTGTTGGACTAAAATATATTTTTGTTTGGCATTATATCGACTTAAATTCTTTATATTTTAAATAAAAAAAGAAGACTACAAATCAAATTAATTGAAATGTTACCTTACAAGAAATAGTTTTAAAACCAAATTCGCAATACCAATTATAAATAGAACTTTCCAATATTTTTTGACTTCTAATGCTTTTGGGTGGCTGGAATATTTGATTACTAATCCAATTATAATCATTAAAACAGGAGTGATAAAAGACATGAATTTTATATTTAAATTTATTAAAATACTAAGTTTTATTTAAACAAAACTCGGGGATTACAAAACAAATCTAACTAAATTAAAATATTTTCGCACAATTTTTCAGCAGAAAATATCCAAAGAAAATCAAAGTAAAAAATATTTGCGAACTTTGCTTCTTTACCGTTAAACATAAAACACAAAAAGACCGCCAAATAGCGGTCTTCCTTATATAAAAATCTTTGCGAACCTAGCGTAAAACTTAGCGTCCTTCGCGGTTAAACACTATAAGTTCTCGAAGAAATCGTTTCCTTTATCATCGGTAATTATAAAAGCAGGGAAATCTTTGATGGTTATTTTACGAACGGCTTCCATTCCTAATTCTTCAAAATCCACTACCTCAACTTTCAAGATGTTGTCTTGCGCTAGAATTGCAGCTGGACCACCAATTGAACCTAAGTAAAAACCACCGTAAGTGTTACAAGCGTTGGTCACGTCTTTGGTACGATTACCTTTGGCAAGCATAATCATGCTTCCGCCATGTTTTTGGAACTCCTCTACGTACACATCCATACGACCGGCGGTTGTAGGTCCAAAACTTCCTGAGGCCATTCCGTCTGGCGTTTTTGCAGGGCCTGCGTAATACACAGGGTGATTTTTGAAATACTCTGGCATTGGCTCACCAGCATCAAGCATTTCTTTGATTCTAGCGTGAGCAGCGTCACGAGCCACAATCAAAGTTCCGTTTAATTTTAAACGAGTTTTGATAGGGTATTTAGTCAATTCAGCTAAAACTTCAGCCATAGGTCTGTCCAAATCAATTTCTACTGCTGGTTCCAAATGTGGTGCAGTCTCTGGTAACAAACGTGCAGGATTCACTTCTAATTGCTCAACGAAGATTCCGTCTTTGGTAATTTTCCCTTTGATATTTCTATCAGCAGAACAAGAAACTCCCAATCCAACTGGACAAGATGCGGCGTGACGTGGCAAACGAATCACACGCACATCATGAGTGAAATATTTCCCACCAAACTGTGCTCCAATGGCACTTTCTTGGCAAATCAACTGCACTCTTTTCTCCCATTCTAAATCACGAAAAGCTTGACCAGCCATGTTTCCCGTAGTTGGCAAATGGTCAAAATAACCTGCAGAAGCTTTTTTGACAGCAGATAAATTCGCCTCGGCAGAAGTTCCTCCTACCACAAAAGCCAAGTGGTACGGTGGACAAGCCGAAGTTCCTAAATCCTTGATTTTGGCACGAATGAAAGCATCCATTGATTTTTCATTCAACAATGATTTAGTTTGTTGGTACAAATAGGTTTTGTTGGCAGAACCACCACCTTTTGCTAAAAACAAAAACTCATACGAATTTCCTTTTTTAGCATAAATATCAATCTGAGCAGGAAGATTCGAACCCGAGTTCTTCTCTTCGAACATACTAATGGGTACGATTTGAGAGTAACGTAGATTGCGCTCTTGGTAGGTATTGAAAATTCCTTTCGACAACCATTCGGCATCATCAACTCCTGTATAAACATTCTCCCCTTTTTTGGCCATGACAATCGCTGTTCCCGTATCTTGACAAGAAGGCAATTCTCCTTGAATGGCAACCGCTGCATTTTGCAACAAATTGTAGGCTACAAAACGGTCGTTATCTGTCGCTTCTGGGTCGTCAAGAATGGCTCTTAATTTTTCTAAATGTGCCGTTCTAAGCATAAAAGAAACATCTTTCATAGCTTCTTGCGACAATAACTCTAATCCTTTTGGGTCAACTGTTAGAATTTCACGGTCGCCTAGTTTTTCTACTTTTACAAAATCCGAGGAGATTTTGCGGTATTGTGTATCGTCTTTTAAGATGGGATACGAATCTTGATATATAAAATCCATTGTTTGCGTTTTTATTGAGCCGTAAAGATACCAATTACATCTAAGAATTGAGGTCGATTTATTTCAAGGAATTTTTAAAAAATGTTAAATGATGTACCCTGAACATGGGTGTTGATTAGGAAACAACTGAAAACTAAAAAAGCTACAGATATCATTTTCTGTAGCTTTTTTAATTTTATTTTAAACGTAAATCAATTATTCACCTTAATTAACTTGATATCAAAAATTAAAACAGAACCCGCTGGAATGCCATTATAATCAGCACTTCCGTAGCCTAAAGTCGCAGGGATTAATAAAATACCGCTTCCACCAGCTTTAAAATACGGAATTCCTTCAGTCCAACCTTTTATAACATTCTGCAACCCAAAAGTAGCACCACCACTACTGCTTTGCCCAAAAACAGTTTTATCAGTATAATATCCTTTGTATTCCACTGTCACATTTGAAGTCGCTGTAGGTTGAGCTCCGGTTCCTTCGTCACTAATTATATAATATAAACCAGAAGCCGTTTTGGCAGCAGTAAGTTGATTATCCGCAAGGTATTTTACAATTGCAGCATCATTTTCTGCGCTATATTCAACCGAAATTAGTTTGATTTCAAAAATCAAAACAGATCCGGCTGGAGTACCCTGATTGTCATAACTACCGTAGGCGAGATGTGCAGGTATTAAAAGGATTCCTTCTCCTCCTTCTTTAAAAAATGGAATTCCCTCAGCAAATCCTTGGATTAGTCCTTGTAAATTGGCCGAAAAACCTTTGTCTATACTTTCTCCGAACACCTTTTTATCTGTATAATACCCCTTGTAGGATACCGTCACATTTGAAGTCACGGTGGGTTGTTTCCCTGTTCCCTCTACATTAATGACATAATACAAACCAGAAGCTGTTCTTGTAGCATTAAGATTGTTTGCTTCAACATACGCTTTTATTTCAGCTTCGTTTTCTATAGAATAATCATAAGGAGGAGACACATCGTCTTTAGAACAAGACATAAATAGCAAGGCAACAATAGCTAATAAAGAATATTTCATATATAAATTTTAAGAATTAGGGGTAGCAAATATAGTTTTTTGAAATGATAAAGATTAATTCGATTTCACAAAAAAAGCTACAAATTATTTAAAATTGGTAGCTTTTAATATTCCTCGATAAATTTTCTACTTTAGCTCAACTCGCTTAGAGACAAATATCCTCTGCAATTGATAAACGTTAAAGCAGAACGCTCGTAAGCAAAAATAAAATAACTAAAGCTATAGCAATGTATTTGGTGTATTTTGACATTTTGTTAAGTTTATGTGATTAGTAACTCAAATGAAGTAAAAATCTAGTAAACAACCTAATTTTACAGCATATTTTAAGCTTGTAAGCCTACCGTTTTACTATTTAAAAGAACCAGCTTGCTACAAATATAGCCGTTATCACACAAATCACATCTACCAAAAGCATAGTTCCTAGCGCATAACGTGTGTTTTTGATGTTTACCGAACCAAAGTAAACCGCAATTACATAAAATGTACTTTCGGCACTACATTGAAAAATACTACTCAAACGTCCTGTCAAAGAATCCGCTCCAAAAGTACTCATCGAATCCAGTAAAAACCCTCTTGAACCCGCAGAACTAAACGGTCTTAGCAACGCCACTGGCAACGCATCAACAATGCCTTTGTTTACCCCTAGATTTGAAAATACAAAACCTAGACCGTTGCTAATAATTTCGAATAAACCACTATTTCTAAACAAAGAGATCGCTACCAACATCCCCAAAACATATGGAAAGATAACAACTCCTGTTTTTACTCCATTATTAGCTCCAACTACAAAAGAATCAAAAACCGTCGTGCTAGCAGCAGTAAATTTCTTCTCATGTTTGAATGAAAAAATCAAGGTAAAAGCAATAATTCCGACTAAGATTAGACCAGAAAGATTATTGGTAAAATAGTTTTTTCCGATTAAGTCCAATTGGTTTACATACATCAACAAACCTACTATAGCACCAATTAAAGCCATCAAAGCGCCCACTAAAGAAGCACTTTTAAAATTAATTTTTTGCTTAATACCCACAATTAAGAAAGCAGCAATAGTACCAATAAAAGAGGTAATAATACAAGGCAGCATCACATCGGCTGGGTTTGCAGCACCTGCAGCAGCACGGTACCCAATGATTGAAGTCGCTATCAATGTCAGTCCCGAAGCATGTAAACACATAAACATAATTTGCGCATCACTGGCTCGGTCTTTATCGGGGTTGAGTTCTTGTAAACTCTCCATGGCTTTCAATCCAAAAGGCGTTGCAGCCGAATCTAATCCCAAGAAATTGGCAGCAAAATTCAAAGTCATATACGAAATAGAAGGATGGTTTTTTGGAATAGATGGAAACACTTTTACAAACACCGGACTTAATACCGTAGCCAGTTTGCCTGAAGCTCCAGAAATAATTAAAAGTTCCATCAAGCCGCAGAAAAAAGCTAAATAAGCGATTAAAGGCAAGACAATATCTACCAAAGTACTTTTACAAGTTGGCAATAATCCATCTGATTTTTGAGTCCCACTAAAAATTTTTACGGTTTTATTTTTGTAAACATAAGTCGTATCAGGGTTTGAAAGATCACGGTTGACTATAAAAGTGCTTTCTGGAGAAGCCATGATACTGTCTTTTAGGAAAACAGGAAGGTCTTCGAGATACTTTTCAGAAACCAAAACAGGCTCTCCCTTTTGACCATTCAAAACAAAATCAATAGTATAAGTATTGGCAGTAAATAAACTCACCACAATAAAAGCAATCGACGAAATAAAAATAGCTAACCAAAATCTACTTAAAACCATATTTTTTTATTTTTTGTAAATGTAAATATTTAACCGCAAAGTACACAAAGGGTTTCCGCAAAGTACACAAAGAAAAAATATACTTTACTATTTAACGACTACACGATCTAACTATTCAAAAGGAATACCAACAAAACTTTGAGACTTCGCGCCTTTGTGGCAAATTTACACATGGATAATCTCCTCCTCGATCAACAAATCCTCTCGTCGTAATCGAAGAAAGATCTGCGCTACGGCAATGGTATCTTTTTCGCAATAGGTTACGATGCGGTCGATATCCTTATCCACATAAAAAACATGACCCACTTGACTGCCATCTATATCTCCTTTTGGAGATGGAATCCCGAGGATTTTACACAATAATTTCAGAGACGTATAATGCTTGTAATCGCCAAACTTCCACAACTCCAAAGTATCAAGATGCGGAATCTCCCATGGTTTTTTGCCAAATAAATTCAGTTTGTTTGGTATCGAAATAGAATTAATAATCATACGTCTTGCTAAAAAAGGAATATCAAATTCCTTGGCATTATGTCCACAAATGACGTGTTGTGGCCCGTTGAAGTAATTGTTAAGTAGATTATTGAAATCGTTTAAAAGCTTCTTTTCGTCTCCAAAAAAAGAGGTCACTCTAAAATTGCGGATATCTCCCTTAATCACAAAAAAACCAACCGAGATACAAACAATTTTTCCGAACTCAGCCCAAATTCCGGCACGATCGTAATATTCTTCTGGCGTGAAATCGTCTTTGCGTTGGTATTGCGTTTTTTGCTCGTACAAGGCTTGCATATCGCCATCCAACTCATTGAAATCGGCATTTTCTGGAACGGTTTCAATATCCAGAAATAGAATATTATTTAGATTTATTTTTTCAATCATAACCTTAGTTTTTGGATGGTACTTTTTCTTGTTCGAGCATTTTATAGGATTCTTCTAGGTAAACCGTAAAATCATCTGTCTGCGGTAAACCTTTTGTGCTTTTAATATCGTGATGTCCTAAACGCACAATAATCAAATCGTCCTCTGGAATCACAATCACATATTGCCCCAAATGACCTCGCATGTAAAATATTTTTTTGTTGTTGAAACTACTCAACCACCAACCATAACCGTATTGAGGCGATTCTTTGAATCTTGGAGTTACTGATTTTTCGACAAAATCACTGTCTAGAATCTGTTCTCCATTCCATTTTCCATGTTGCAAATATAATTTTCCAAAACGGGCAAAATCTCTGGCATTGCTAGCGATACAGCAATAGGCTTTTACTAATCCGTTGGGTGAATCGGTTTGCCAAAGTGCTTCACTTTCTGCTCCCATTGGTTTCCAAAAAGATTGCGAAACAAAATCGGTCAATTTTTGACCAGTGGCTTTTTCGATACACATGGCCAAGAGTTGGGTGTTTCCACTTAGGTATTTATAGCTTTTTCCAGGCTCGTCAATTCCCTTTAAACCCAAAGTCAAATCATACAAATTGGGGTCAAAATAGGCTTGAGTAGTAATCGAGAAAGGATCATAATACGATTCGTGCCAATTGAGACCAGACGCCATAGAAGACAAATCACCCACCGTCATATTGGCGGACTTTCCTTCTTTGAAAACAGGAAAAAAGTCGGATACTTTTTGATCTAAACTTTGGATTTCACCTTCCATAATTGCCTTTCCCAGAGCGGCCGAAACAATGCTCTTTGCCATCGAAAAAGAATTCGACTGACTATCTTTATTGTAATTATCATAATAGCTTTCGTGCCAAATACTATCTTTTTTGATAATAAGAAAAGCAACTGTACCTATTTTTTGATGCAGTTTCTCTAAGGTTTCAGTAGCTTTGACTTGATTGCAATCTTTGGCAATATTCCAAGGCTGAGCCACGGCACTTTTTTCGATTATGGTATTGTCGAAGTATTTATAATCTTCCAAAAAAGCTGTTTTATGGCCATTGAGGTAGATTGTTTGCACCGCTTTTAACAAATAATCTACTTTGAAAATATAAAGTAATAAGACGATTATAAACAGCAATCCAAAGAAACGCAGGAGGAATTTTTTAAGCCCATTCATAATTGCAAAGATTGTAGGTTTGACACGAATTTAGCGAAAAAATAATGATTTGATTAAATTCAAAACAAACTTTGTTGTGAGGAAGGATTTTCATGCTCCAACAACCACATTTTTCGACCTAATCCACCCGCATAACCAGTGAGTGAACCATCAGAGCCGATCACTCGATGGCAAGGAACCACAATCCACAAAGGATTTTTCCCATTGGCAGCCGCTACGGCTCGAACGGCTTTGACATCGCCTAGTTTTTGAGATAACTCGAGATAGGACATTGTTTTTCCAAACGGAATATTTTGTAATACTCGCCACACTTTCTGTTGAAAATCGGTTCCTTTTGGATTGAGTTTTAAATCGAAATTGGTTCTTTTGCCTTCAAAATAGTCGGTTAATTGTTGAACAGCTTCTTGTAATACAGACGGAATATCATTAGAAATAACTCCTTCATCAGAAATAGAAATGGAAGCAACTCCACTTTCGTCTCCTGTAATTTTGGCAATTCCCATAGGAGTTTTTATATATACTATTTCCATCATTTGACTCTAAAATATTTACTAGTATAAACATGTTCTAGTTACACACCAAATTGCGTTAAGTGATGATCTAAGTGTTTGTAGAACATATTATTCCATTCATCTTGATTCAATGCGCCAAAGGAATGGGATTCATTACCTTCAAAGTGTATTTCTCCTAATTCTAGCGATTTATGGATATACTGTAACAATCTAGTTTTTTCCGATTCAAAATCCTTATCCGTTGCTACAATAAAAACAGGCGCTGTACGACTATTTTTAGAATATGGTTTTTCACTAACCACGATTTTTTTTACGAAAGTTTTGAGTAACCACTTTTTAAACCCTTTTGGTTTTTCATGTTTATCTTCATAAACTAATTCATAAGTTACATTGCAATGTGCCAACATTTGAGCAACATTCATTTTCCCCCAAATTGGACTCGTAGTAGATTGTAATTGATTGATACGCTTTTCTAATTCTGCAACAACAGTTTGGTCAAATATATTTTTCATTTCAAATAGTTTATAGATGCATGATCAAAATTTTCTATCAAGTCAAAGATAAACTTTTCAATTATACCAGACTTTTTTATGTTTTAAAATTAAAATCCCCATTATTCAAAAATGAGTTTTGTTTAAGACTTACTATGCTTTACGGTATAACCCCCCTTTAAATCTAGGGCAATAATTTAAAATTATAGTCTTAAATGGTAAATTACTCTTAAAACAAGGTAAAATTCTCCTATTTAAAACTTCAAAAAAAGATTAAATTGTACCTTTCTTAAAATTTAAACGAGTTAGGTATGATTACATTAGTTGTTAACAAAAAGAAACACACCCTTGAGGCTTCTCCAGATATGCCTTTATTATGGGCTTTACGAGATAATTTAGGACTTACCGGGACTAAATATGGTTGTGGTATAGGCGCTTGTGGAGCTTGCAAAATATTCATTGATGACCAAGTTACTTATTCTTGTTTGACACCTATTTCTGAAGCCATTGGCAAAGAAATTACCACTATTGAAGGTACTACTCCTAACTTGCAATTACTCCAAAAATCGTGGGCCGAATTCAATGTGCCGCAATGCGGATTTTGCCAACCCGGACAGTTAATCGCTGCTACTTCCCTATTAAATTCAAATAACAATCCTACTGACCAAGATATCGATGATGCCATGAGCGGAAATATTTGCCGTTGTGGTACCTACCAACGCATCAAAAAAGCTATTCATCATACCGTTGAACTTAAAAAACAACAGAAATAATGGGCGATATTCAAAACCTCAGCAGGAGATCATTTATAAAAAATATAGGATTAACATCAGGCGCATTGATCATTGGTTCTCATTTGTCTTTGTTTGCCAATGAAACCGAAAACGTTCTGGCAGGTGCTTTTCAACCCAATTTATTTGTCGAATTACATCCCGACGGCAGTTTGGTTTTAATCGCTTCTCGTTCTGAAATGGGAAATGGTGTTCGCACTTCGCTAACTTCTGTCATTGCAGACGAAATGGAAGCCGACTGGAATAGAGTGAGCGTAAAACAAGCCATTGGACACAAAAAATACGGCGATCAAAATACCGACGGTTCTCGTTCGGTACGCTATTTATACGAAACCATGCGAAAAATGGGAGCGACGACTAAGATGATTTTGATTTCGGCTGCAGCCAAAAAATGGAATGTGCCCGAATCTGACTGTCATGCTGCAAATCATTTTATAGTACATACCAGTGGTAAAAAAATAGGCTTTGGAGATTTGGTCGAAATTGCCAAAACTATCGAAGCACCAAAAGATAGTGTCCTAAAAGATCCTAAAAATTTCAAATTCATAGGTAAAAACCTAAGAAGCGTTGATGTCGAAAAATACGCTAACGGAAGTGCCGTTTTCGGACTTGATTTCCGTTTACCCAATATGAAATTTGCCGCTGTAGCTCGTTGTCCCGTCACTTTTGGAACGGTCAAATCATTCGACAAAACCGAAGCCATGAAAATTCAGGGTGTCGAAGCAGTATTTGAAATAGCTCGAGTTAAAACACCTTTTGGTGCCTTGGGCGGAGTGGTTGTCATTGCTTCCAATACTTGGGCTGCTTTCAAAGGAAAAGAAGCTTTGATTATCGAATGGGACAACGGTAAAAATGCCGATTACGACTCGGAAAAATACATGGAAATGTTGACCGAAAACGTTCATAAACCGGGAGTGGTAAGCAAAACCAGAGGTGATATCGAAGCCGCTTTTAACGCTTCCGCAAAAGTAATCGAAAGCACCTACCAATTACCGCATTTATCACATGCTCCTATGGAAGTGCCTAATGCAGTTGCTTGGGTCAAGGAGGACAGTTGCGAAGTTTGGTGTCCTACGCAAAATCCACAAGCCGCTCACGCAGAAGTTAAAAATTATTTGGGATTTGACGATGAAAAAGTCATCATCAACATCACTTTACTAGGGGGTGGTTTTGGTCGAAAATCAAAACCCGATTATGTCCTTGAGGCAGCTATGATTTCTAAAACCATCAAAGGACCCGTTCAAGTGGTTTGGACCAGAGAAGACGAAACACAACACGGTTATTACCATACCGTGAGTGCACAATATATGAAAGCATCTTTGGACAAGGATGGAAATGTAACAGGATGGTTGCACCGATTTGCATTCCCTCCTATCAAATCGACTTTTGACCCTACCTCAGATTATCCTAATGGTGGCGAATTATCCTCTGCTACCGAAGCGCCTTTCGATATTAAAAATTTCCAAGTCGAAATTGGACAAGCTCCTGCAAAGGTTCGCATTGGGTGGTTGCGTTCTGTCATAAATATTCCGCATGGGTATGCCATCAATGTTTTTAAGGACGAATTGGCTCATGCTGCAAACCAAGACCCATTGGCTTTTAATTTAAAACTTATAGGTGAAGACCGCGTTTCTGGCGCTAAAAATGGCATCAAATTCAGCACTGCACGATTGAAAAATGTATTGAAAAAAGCAGCCGAAAATGCAGGCTGGGGAAAACCACTTCCTAAAGGTCACGCACAAGGATTGGCCGTTCAATACAGTTTTTTATCCTATGTAGCTTCTGTTGTCGAAGTTTCGATGGTAGATGGTTTGATTAAAATTAATAAAATAACTACCGTGATTGATTGTGGAACTGTAATCAACAAAAATACGGTTACCGCACAAATGGAAGGTGCGGCAATATTTGGAATGTCACTCGCATTTTACGGAAAAATAACCGCCAAAGACGGAGCTATTGAGCAAAGTAATTTTGGTGATTACCGTATGGTTCGAATGAATGAAGGACCAAAAATTGAGGTCGAAATAGTGGACAGTAACGAACTTCCAACCGGTGTAGGAGAACCTGGAGTTCCAGTGATTGCTCCTGCTATTGTAAACGCAATTTTCAAACTGACCGGTAAACGCTACCGCAATCTACCGTTGACAGATTATGAATTGGTTTAATCTTTTAAACCTTTTCTTAATTTAGTTGTCCTACATCAAAGCTAAACACTATTGGCAATTTTGTAGTTATTAAACTGTATACTATTTATCAATTGGCTCCAGCTTTAGCTGGAGAAAAAGTGAGGAATATAAAAAGGCTTTAGCCAAAATCATTGTTTTATTTGGCTAAAGCCCATTTTAAATAATGCCAATTTCACCCCCAGCTAAAGCTGGAGGCAATTAATTATAAAAAATAGCAGTACTAAGTAATTACACAATTTTAAGGCTTTGAAAATTCAAACCATTAAGAAATTAAGATTCATTAAGCCTGAATTCTCTAATTTCTTGAAGGTTAAAAAAATAATTTATACCAAACAATCCTTAAATGAACAATTGGCTTGCCTTATTACACAATTTTAAAACCAAAAATACTCCGGTGGCTTTGGTAACGGTGACCCACATTATAGGTTCTGCCCCATGCCGACTGGGCGCAAAAATGATTGTAGTCAATCAAAAAGAATTTTATGGCACCATTGGCGGCGGAAAACTCGAATTTCAAGTTATTGACGAAGCGGTAAAGGCCATTGAAGAGAATAAAACAAAACATTTTAGCTATACTTTGGGGCCCGAATTTGAACAATGTTGTGGCGGAAAAGTAGCTTTATTAATAGAACCTATGAATCAGTCTCCCGAATTGCATTTATTTGGCGCAGGCCACATTGGCGTTGCCCTTTGCGACATTATGAAGGATACTCCTTTTGAGGTTCATTTGTACGACACTAGAGAAAATTGGCAAGAAAATTTAACGGTAGACAAGACAATAACCTACCATAATGAACCGTTTGACCTTTACAAACAAACGGTGGGTTGGGGCGAAAATTGCTATGCCGTTATCATGACCCACGACCACAAATTGGATTTTGAAATAACTGCTTTGGCATTGGTATCCCAAACCAAATACATTGGATTGATTGGCAGCAAAACCAAAAAAAGCAGATTCAATTCGATGCTTATTAAAGAATTAGGAATGAAAGAGGGTATTGCGCCTGTACATTGCCCAATTGGGCTAGACTTGGGAGGAAATACTCCCAAAGAAATTGCCATCAGCGTTGCCTCTGAATTATTGAAAGTATATTATGAAAGATAAAGCAGTTTTTGTGCTATTGGCAGGGGGAAAATCAGAGAGAATGGGCTTCCCTAAAGGATTATTGGTACACAATCAAACGGTTTGGATATTGGAGCAACTCAATCGAATTGCCAATTCAACTATCAAAACAGTTTATATTGGACTAGGACATTGCTATGAAGATTATTTTTGTGTAGTACCTTGGTTCAAAGACGCCCAAGATCGTTATATAACGTACAATGATTTAAAAATTAAAGTAGTAATTAACAGCACGCCCGAAAATGGATCCTTCTCCACTTTACAAGCCGTTTTGGCGCAGATCCCAAAGAAACAAGCGGTTTTGATTCAACCGATTGACGTGCCACTTTTGAACACAGCCGAGTTGGAAAACATCATTGCAACCTCCAACGCCATTGTACAACCACAATTTGAGGGTAAAAATGGCCATCCGATTCAGTTATTACCCAAGTTTTGGAATCCTTTATTGAAATTGGATCTAATGGACGAAACCTCAAGATTGGACCTTCAAATCAAAAAAAAGAACCCTAAACATTGCAGTGTGATTGCAGTTCAGGATTCTTCTGTAGTTTTTAATCTCAATACGCCTGAAGATTGGGAAAATTATACTCAATCAGCAGAAGTAACTATTCGATAATTTATCTTAATTTCTTCACCATTTCTGGTGTCACCACCGATTTGTTATTTCCCCAACTAGCGTACACATACGTCAAAACGTCTGCTATCTGTTGATCTGTTAAATCTTGTTTTGGCATCGGAATATTATATTTTTTTCCGTTTACCGTCATTGGACCATTAGAACCATTGATCACTTGCTTGATTGCTCGGTTTACATCTGCATTGAGGTAATCCGATTTTGCCAAAGGTGGAAACGCACCCGGAATTCCTGCACCCGTCATTTGATGGCAGGACATACATACTTTGTTGTAAATCGATTTCCCGTTGTTTATATCTTGTTCAGGTTTTGCCTTGATGTCGATATATTCGGTTGGAGCTGTAAAACTAAAACTGATAAAGGCTAGAACTGCTAATCCTAAAATGTAATTTTTCATAATGTTTATGCCGTTTGAATGGTTGTTTTTTATTGTAAAATAAATAACTCAAAAACTAAGCCATTGCTTTCAACAAGGAACAGATGGATAATTTTCATTTATCGAAAGGTAATTTTAAACAAATCAATTACCTCGCTTAAAAGCAAAAATTCTAAACATTTGCAATTCGAATACTTACTTTTTAGAAAAATCCCCCAAAAAGCATTATTATTTTTTGGAGGAATTTCTAATTATTTACTTTTTATAAAACACTTGCTCAATTCCTTGTCTAAATGCTTCTTCGCCAACGGCAATTCGTTGTGCGTACATTTGCTTGGCATCTGTTCCAGCAACATATCTTAAAGTTGATTTTCCATCGGTAGCGGCTTCATAAACGACAGCTGCAATTTGTTCAGCTGTAGAATAATCTTTGGCTTTTTCTGGATCCATAAAAACCGACAGTACATTATTCAATTGTTCGTCATAAGCTTCGTTTTGTGTCATAACCAAGGAACGGCTCGCAAAATCAGTAGCAATTCCGCCTGGTGAAACGGTTTTCACTGTTATTCCAAACTCTTTTAGTTCAAACGCTAGACTTTCGCTCCAGCCTTCTAACGCCCATTTTGTAGCGTGATATACCGAAAAAAACGGAAAGGTTATCAAACCACCTATGGAGGTTGTGGTTATCAATGTACCTGCTTTGTTTTCTCTAAAATGTGGCAAAAATTGCTGTGTTACGCGCATCACTCCCAAAAGATTGGTGTTCAATTGGTTTGTTAATTGGTCATCTGTAGCTCCTTCAAATGGGCCTGCTAGTCCGTAGCCTGCATTGTTAAAAACCACATCTATTTTGCCAATTGCTAAGGCGTTTTTTACAGTCTCTTGAATTTGCTCGTTGTCGGTAACATCCAATGGCAAAAGCGTTATGTTTGCTACTTCAGCGAGTTCTGTTTCGTTCTCTGGTGTTCTCATGGTGGCGATAACATTCCAGTTATTTTTCGCAAAAAGCAAAGCCGCTGCTTTTCCTAAACCAGAGGAAGCTCCGGTTATAAAAATTGTTTTTTTCATAATAGTATTGTTTTAAATTTTAGTTTTTTCTTCTAATGTTTAGCAGTTGAAATGCTGCAATAGTCATCTGTACTTATAACCATGTGTAACAGGCAAAAGCAACAAGTAGTTAAGGTAAAAAAGGGGACTATTTATATTCAGATACAGAGCTATTTAATTCAAGCTTTGCCTATACTCGTTCGGGCTCATAGCCGTTTTCTTTTTGAACATTTTACTAAAGTACTGCGGATATTCAAATCCCAAGGCATAGGCGATTTCGCTAGCGCTTTCTTTTGAATTGAGCAATTGGTTTTTGGCCTTTTCAATAATGAATTGATGGATATGGTCTTGTGTACTTTGACCCGTTTCTTTTCGCAACAAATCACTTAAATATTTGGGTGACATGTTCATCGCTTCTCCGCAATATTGGACTGTTGGAATTCCCAATTCGATTTGTTTATTGGCTTTGTAATATTCCTTTATTACTTGCTCAAATTGACTCACAAAATCCTGATTCAGATTGGTACGGGTAAAAAACTGACGGTCGTAGAATCGTAAACAGTAATTGAGTAACAGTTCTATATTCGAAATGATTAAAGTCTGACTGTGCGCATCGATATTACTGTTGTATTCGCGTTCAATTTTCAAGGCAATTTCAGTCACCGTTTTGCGCTCTTCGTCTGAAAGATGTAATGCTTCATTCGATGAATACTCAAAAAAAGAATACTTATCGATTTGCTTTCCTAAAGTTGATTTTCGAATTAAATCCGGGTGAAAAACAATACTCCAGCCAGTATCTTCGCGGTTTACATTTTGTTTTTCGACTTCCAAAACTTGATTCGGCCCCATAAAAATCATCGAACCTTCTTGGTAATCATAGGAATTCCTGCCGTAATTGGTGATGGTAAAAGGGCAATTGTCTTTTAAACTAATTTGGTACAATCCTACAGAATATTTGAATTTTTCAATTTCTAAATCTTTCAACTCTTTGGCCAAGCGAACCACCGAAACGAGTGGATGCTTTGGCTTTTCCAAACCAAAAAAGTCATGCAGTTCAGAGATGGTATTTATAGTGATGATTTCCTTCATAGCTTTCGAATAAAATTATAAATTTTGCCACCAATCGCTGTACGTACTGTTTCCTTGTACTAGAATTTCTTGGCCGATTTTGGGCGTGATTACCTCTAGATTTAGTTCTATGGCTTTGGCTTGTACTCGGTTGATTGGGTCTTTCCAATCGTGCATTGCCAGTTTGAAACCTCCCCAATGTATTGGCATTATCTTTTTGGCTTGAACATCAACTCCTGCTTGAGCTGTTTCTTCGGGCATCATGTGTATGTCGGACCATTTGTCGTTGTATTGCCCACATTCCATTAGAGCCAAATCGAAAGGGCCGTATTTATCGCCGATTTCTTTGAAATGCGATGCATAACCACTGTCACCACTAAAATATATTGACTCATTTTTGGACTGAATTACCCACGAACTCCATAACGTACTTTGCCCATTGTTTAACTTTCGACCCGAAAAATGTTGCGCTGGCGTACATACCAAAGTTAAGCTATCAAATTGGATTTCTTGCCACCAATCCAATTCAGATATTTTGGAAGTTTCAATTCCCCAGGCTTTTAGGTGTTCTCCTACTCCTAGCGGTGTATAAAAGTGTTTCGTTTTGTCTTTTATTTTCATGACCGTTTCATAATCCAAATGGTCGTAATGGTCGTGCGAGAAAATCACGGCGTCTATGTGCGGTAGTTTTTCGATAGCAATAGGCCGGTCGGCATTAAAACGGTCGGCACCAAGCATTGGGTGCGGTGCTGCGACTTTGCCAAACATAGGGTCTAGCAAAATCGTTTTGCCTTCTATTTGTAACAAGAAAGCTGAATGTCCAAACCATACCAATCGTGCTTTGCCTTTGTAATCGGCTACGTCAATCGAATCGATTTTTTGGACTTTCAAATCTTCTTTTGGTCGGCCATTTTTTACTTTGGTAGTAAAAAAATAATAGGCAATATCCAACTTTTCCGAAAAGCTAAGTTCTTTGGGAACGGCCTTGGTATTATTGAATTTTCCGTTTTTGTACTGTGCCGATTTTTGGTACACGAGCTGTTTTTCTTTCGAAACATCTCCTCCAAAATTGGGATAGAAGTTGGTAAAAGCCAAATATACAACTACCAAAAGGCTAATTATTAGGAGCGTTAGTATCATAATTCTTTTTATAATTCGTTTCAACATTTTGTTCTCAATTATTATAAGACAAAATTAGACGAATTATGGCTTGTAGCTGTATACTAATTACTTTTCGTTGTATGCTTATTGCTGAAATTGGTGGTTTTATGGTTCAATGCTTAAGGAAATTAAAAAGATAAAACTTTTAATAAAGAAATAAATGATTTAAAATAAGATATATTATATTTGCGTAACACTACACATTGTGTAGTAAATAGCAAATGAAATAATATAGTGAAAAAAGGAGTTCAAACATATAATTATTTAGAGGAATATATAGAAAGTGTTAGAGCTAAAGGGAGATATGCATTTACGTTAGAGGAATTAAAGGATAACTTTGACACAACTGATAAAGCAATTCTTCAAAATTTATACCGCCTAAAAACTAAAAATAAAATTGTTCAAATTCGAAAAGGTTTTTATACCCTACTACCAGCCGAATATTCAAAATATGGTGTAATTCCCAGCAACATGTACTTAGACGACATGATGCTATCCTTAAACAGAAAATACTATCTAGGATTACTATCAGCAGCCGCAATTCATGGCGCATCACATCAGCAATCCATGGAAACCTTTGTGATAACTGAAAAACCAGCGTTAAGAAATATCAAAAATAAAAAGCTAAAAATAAATTTTTTCGTAAAAAACGAATGGAACCATGAAGATATCAAACAAATAAAAACAGATGCCGGTTATATCAATGTTTCTAGTCCAGAATTAACAGCCTTAGATTTGTTGTATTATGTCGAAAAGTTAGGGATGAATAGAGTGATTACAGTTCTAAAAGAATTGGTGGAAGAAATCAAACCAGCTAATCTAGCGAAAACAGCCAAAAACTTTCCACAAACCGCAACTGTTCGACGATTAGGCTATTTATTGGAGCATGATTTAAAAAACGAAAAATTAAGTCAAGTCATTTATAAATTAATAGCTGGTAAAAAAGGAACAAACATTCTGTTAATGCCTGGGAAAAATAAATCAGGAATAGTCAATACAAAGTGGCGTATTGTTAACAATATAGATATAGAAAACGATTTATGATTCCAAGACGATACATCGAAGAATGGAGAGAATTTGCTCCATGGCCTGAAAACGGACAAGTAGAACAAGACTTAATTATTGAAAGAGCAATCGTCGCTATCTTTTCCGACCCGTTTTTAAATGAAAATCTAGCATTTCGAGGCGGAACCGCTTTACATAAATTATTTCTAAAACCACAAGCAAGATATTCAGAAGATATTGATTTAGTGCAAATAAAAGCAGGCCCGATAAAACCTATTCTAGTAGCCATTAGAAATTGTTTAGCTTCATTTCTAGGCACTAAACGTAAAATAGAATCCAGTATTCATAACAACACAGCGACTTACCGATTTGAAACCGAAATAGCACCAATAATACCTATGCGATTGAAAATTGAAATCAATTGCAGGGAACATTTTACAGTTCTAGGATTACAGCAAATTCCATTTGAAGTAAAAAACGGTTGGTTTTCAGGCAAATGCATGATAAACACTTATCCGATAGAAGAACTTTTAGGAACGAAATTAAGAGCATTATACCAACGTAGAAAAGGAAGAGATTTATTCGATTTAGATTTAGCTCTATCAAAATTAGAAATTGATATCGAAAAACTTATTCAATGCTACAAAGAATACATCAATTTTTCGGATGGTATGAACCCAACTAGTAAAATGATGCTAGCCAACATGAACGAAAAAATGCAAGATGATGAATTCCGAAATGATATTTATACCATTTTAAAACCAGATGTAGTCTATGATAATGATTTGGCTTTTAAAACAATAAATGAGAAAATAATTAGTAGAATTTAAAACTGTTTACTTTTGAAAAAAAATTAAACTCGTCACTTCAGATTTACTAGCAACGATAGGGCAGAAATTTTTCCGTGTTCAAAACTTCCTTCACAAAACATTCTAACTAACTAAAAGCCTAATTACTATGAAAAGCTTTCTTTGTATGATGACACTATTTTCTTCTATGCCTCCACAGCTACTTTTTGATTTTACAAAAAAATCAAACATTCAAGATTGGCGCGTTGTCGATGATGTGGTGATGGGAGGCGTTTCGGCGGGTAGTTTTACATTAGATTCGGATGGATTCGGTGTGTTTGAAGGTGCCATTTCACTGGAGAACAATGGTGGTTTTTCGTCTGTTCGCTATCGATTTCCAAAGGTAGAAACAGAAGGATACAGCAAAATAGTTATCAAACTGAAAGGTGATGGCAAAAAATATCAATTTAGGATAAAAACTAATTCGGGGGATTCACATTCGTTCATTGCTCCTTTTTCGACTTCGGGAGAGTGGGAAGAAATCGAAATTTCGCTTCAAGATATGTATCCTGCCTTTAGAGGTAGAACACTGGAACAGCCTAATTTTTCGGATGCGCATTTTGAAGAAATTGCTTTTTTGATTGGCAACAAGAAGATGGAACAGTTTAAACTCATCATTGACCGCATAGAATTGAAATAAAGGAGTTGATCGCAAAAATAACTTCGCTTACATGGATTTTACCTGTCTAAAAAAGAAACAAAGTTGAAATAAACTTTGGCTTGAATTCTCATAGCATGAGAAATTATGATAGTTTAATTCGCTCTTAAACAATTATATAGTAAATAAAATTGAACATTAACAACTCTATCGCGCAGATTTGCAAGAAATTATAGGTTGGAATTATTTTTGTGCCTTCAACAATTAGAATGCACCCGAATTGCAATTCTGAAATAGTCAACAGTACAGGAATAACAGCTTCGTTTGCTTAATAAAACAGTGTATAGGTAACTGCTTTGGAAATTTTATTCCATAAAATAAGGAATGCCAGAGTTAACACTGCCGTCAAAATTAAACTAGATTGTGCCATAAATAAGGTTAGATCTGGGTAAGGTAATTTCGCTACTTCCAATTGCTTTTTAATTGTAGTTTGTAAAGGCTCCGTAAGCGTTAACAACCCCAAAAGCAACATTAATACTGCTATAGTTCCGGTTATTAATAGTTTTGATTTTTTCATTTTATAAAGTCAGCTGCAAATAATCCAATCCCAATTGTGTTACCAAACCATATAGAAATAAGGAACTTACAAACTCAAATGATTTCTTTTTTACGTTTAGGTCCGTGAAATAGTAGTTGAAGTAGATGCTTTTTGAAAGTACATCATAAGACTCACAAAATTCTTGGGCATCAATTTGTTCTTTGTATAATCCTTGTTGTTTGCCGTTTTCGATATTTTCGACAATAAACTGCAAAATGATAGTGTCACTATAATTTATGGCATTAAAAAAGCTATTGGCAGGCCCTTTTTTAATTTCGTTTTTGACCATTGGATAAACTCGATGCATTTTTTTGTTGATGTAGGTAATAAAATGCATCAATTCCTCTAAGGCATTGTGCCCTTTCTGCTGAATTCTACTGATGTTTTTCTTGAGTATTTTGGCTTGTTTTTGGATCGTTTTAATGACTAAATCTTCTTTGTTTTCGAAATACTTATAGATTGTTTTTTTCGAAATCCCACATTTTGAAGCAATATCATCTAGGGTTACATGGTTGATTGCGCTGCTGTAAAAAAGTACAGCAGCGTTTTTCAATATTAGGTTTTTGGTTTGGTTTTTCATTCCAATTATTTTTATGTTATTCTAAACTTGAAGTCGCTTTTTGGTAATTGGCTTCGCTAATTTTGAATACTGCTTTGGCATCAATTACATCAGAGAAAGCGGTTTGCCACATCACTTGTGCTTCTAGAACATCTTTTCCTATCACCGTTCCGGCATCAAAACGGTCGTTGTTTAAGCGTAAGTTTTCATCTGCTTGTGCCAATGATTTTTGAGTGATTTCTATACGCTCTTTGGCACGAAGCATGTCAAGTTTTGCATTTGCAATTTCGATAGCTACTAATTCTTGAGTTTGCTCCAATTCAAATTTTTGTGCTTCTACTTTAAAATCCTGTTCTTTTACTTTTTGTTTGCGACCTCCCCAATCAAAAACGGGAACTTTCACGCTCAACATGGCATAGTACGAACTAAAATTATTGTCACCCGTAGCAAAATTAATTCCTTTGCCCAGACCGTATAATCCGCTTACGTTCATTGCTACTGTAGGTTTTCTGTCTGCTTCAAGTAGTTTTGATTTTAATTCTTCGATAGAAACCGCTTTTTCAATTATTTTAATTTCAGGACGATTTGCGATCGCGTTCTCCTGCGAAAGCTGACTTTCGATAGCATTAATCTCGATATCAGCATCTTTGATGGTAAATTCAGTTTCTTTCGAACCAATTAATTGCGCCATTTTTAAATTTAAAATGGTCAAAGCATCTTTCGCTTTCAATAAATTTAATTGCGCTTGATTGAGTTGTACTTGCACACGCAAAACATCATTTTTGTAGATGATTCCGGCATTGTACGAGTTGTTTAAATCCTTTAATAATTGACTCAACATCGCATTGGACTTGGTGGCCAAATCAATTTTACCTTTGACGTTGATAATTTGCCAATAAGTGGTCTCTACATCAAGAAGCACTTCGTTATTGGTCAATGTTTTTTGTGACGTATAAAGCGCCACTGCGGCAGTACTAATTTGTTTGGCGGTATTAATTTTACCACCTGCGTAAATCACCTGTGTTACACCCAAGGTTACACTAGCATTGTACTCTGGTAACAAAGCGCTCAAAGGTTTGCCCACATTTAGGCCAGTTGCGCTCGCTTCTACACTTGGTTTGTTAGCTGTAAAAGCACCTACTTCAGCGGCAGTGGCTGCATCGATTGAAGAATTAGCTTTTTTGATTTTTTTATTGTTCGATAAAGCCTCTTTTTTAGCAGTGTCAAGGGAGAGATTTCTCCCCTGAGCAAAGCTGTTGGTGGTAAGGCTGGCAGCCAATAGCGTGAAAGCTACTATTGCCATCTTTATATTTTTTGCAGACATGATTATTTCCTTTTTTTTAATTTGTATTTAAAGACGTTTATTCTACGTACTAAATAGTTTTTCTTAGGTTTTGGTTTGTATAGAATGGGTACAAAAGTTTCAGCATTAGGATGCGGATGTTTTTCTGGTGACACCTCAATGTCTACATATTTGTAATAAAGTACAGGAACAATAAACAAGGTCATTACCATAGAAACTAGTAATCCAACAGCTAAAACACTACCCAAAGGTGCCCATAGCGGTGATTTTCCGGCAATCATAGGCACAACACCTATCGCTGCTGCAACAGAAGTCAAGAAAATAGGACGCATACGTCTTTTTCCGGCTGCTTTGGCGGCTTCAAATTTGGAATAGCCATGTTCTAAGATTAGTTCATCGGCATAATCGACTAGTATGATTCCGTTACGAACCACAATACCAATCAAACTAATCACTCCCATAAATGCTGTGAATCCAAAAGGGTTTCCTGTAAGATACAACCCTAAAAAGGCACCTAGCAAACTCAAAGGAAATGTAGCAAGAACGATTAATACCTTTGTAAAGTTTTTGAATTGAAATAAGAGCACTAAGAAAATAAGGATCAAACTTATTCCCATTGAAGAAGCCATTCCAGGACCCGTTTCATTGATGTTTTCAAATTCACCACCGTAATTAATACTGATTCCGTCAGGTAATTTAAGGGCCTCTATTTTCGGCATAATTTCAGCTTGAATAGTTGCTGCTTTCACACCCAATTGCGCTTCTGCTCGTACTGCTAGTGTACGTAAACCGTTTCTGTGCGCAATAACTCCCGTATGCCATTCTGGAGTAATAGTAGCAACTTCTCTAAGCGGAACTTTGGTCCCCAAAGCGGTTGAAATATTTAAAGCGCCAAGTTCGCCAACATTTTTTCGATCATTTTCATCATAACGCATTACAATATCAATCGGTTTATCACCTTCATAAATAGTGCTCACCGGATATCCTTTTAATCCTGCTCCTAAAGTTTGAGAAACAGCAGTATTGGTAACTCCTAATCTATTGGCAACGTCATCTTTTAATGCTACTTTGGCACCCAAATAATCGTCTTGATAAGTAGTTCTAATCCAATTAAGCCCTTTGGTACCGGCAAGAATTTCTTCTATTTGTGCTGCTACCTCTTTTTGTTTATTCATGTCATCGCCAACGATTCTCACTTCAATTGGTGAAGGCGCTTCGTTCAAAGATAATTGACGCACTCTTATGTAGCCATCTGGTACAAAGTTTTTAAACTTATCCATATATTCTGCGGCTAGTTCAGTCGTAGCATCTTTACCTGTTGTGGTAATGAATATTTGAGCAAAGTTTTTTCGTGGAAATTCTGGTGCATATGTGGAGTGAAAACGAGGAGAACTTGTCCCTACAAAACTGGCTACATTTACCACTCTGTCGTCTCCCTTAATTTTTTCTTCCACACGTTTAACAACGGCTTCTGTTTGTTCTAAAGTTCCTCCATTTGGCAACCAAACCTCTATGTTAAATTGGTTTCTCTCCGCTATAGGGAATAATTCTTGTTCTAATTGTGAAGCGACTCCAAATCCTAAGAAAATAGACAAAAGCCCCATTAGCATGGTTACATTTGGTCTTTCGAAACAAATATCTAATATGCGGTTGAATACATTTTGCAAGCGATCCAACATGCTTTCTTTCTTATTAGGGTCTTTTTCTTTGTCCTTTAATCCTTTTTTAATGAAGATGTAACACAAATAAGGTGTTAATAAAAGTGCTACTAATAAGGAAGCAAATAAAGCGACAGCCACCGCAATAGGTAAGGCTTGAATAAATTCTTTCGAAATCCCGTTTAAGAAAAAAGCCAAAGGTAAAAACGAACAAATAATAGCCATAGTTGCTGTAAAAACAGGCACCATTAATTGTGTCGCACTTTGCCATCCTGCCGTCCAAGGATCTTCGCCTTCGTCTAATTTTTCGATATAATTATCAACTACAACAATGGCATCATCAACCACCATTCCTAATACAATAATTAAGGCCGCTAGCGTTACTTGATGGATTTCGATTCCCATCATATTAAGTATTCCAAAAGTGATAAAAATAGATACCGGAGCCGCAACTGCCGATACTATTGCAAATCGAAACGGAAGCAATAGGATTACTACTGAAATTACCGCTAAAATGGCAATGGCAAATTCTAGCATAAAGTGACTTATACTTTCTTTCACGACCTCTGGCTGATTTACAATCGTTTGCACTTGTACATCTGGAGGTAACTCTTTTTTTATTTTGTCTAAAGCTAGTTCTACCTTTTCACCAAATTGTACAATATTGTTTCCTGGTTGCATTTCTATCGCAATCATGGTCACTTTATCGTCACCTACTTTTATATAGCTGGCTGTTTCTTCATAACGGCGTTCTATAGTGGCAACATCTTTTAAACGCACTACTTTTCCTCCCGCTGTGCTGTAAACAATTTGATTGCTTAAATCAGCTGCATTTTTATAATGATTTTTTGCAAATACTGAAACTTCCGAGTTTTTTAATGTGATTCCACCAGCAAACCCAGTGTTATTTTGACTTTGAATAACCTGTGCAATCGTAGAAAAATCAAATCCATACTGCCTTAATTTCTCATCTTTTACAGTAACATATATTTGTTCTTTTTGTCCGCCATATCGTTTAATTTTAGACGTTTCCGGAATGGTTTTTAGTCCGTCTTCTAGCTGGTCTAAATACGTTTCTAATTCTGCATAACTTCTTCCAGGAGCAGAAACCGTAATCATTTGAGAAACAACATCTCCAAAATCACTATTCACCATCGGCCCAATCATCCCCGGTGGTGTTGGGAAATTTTGTGGAAAAGTAGTACTTAATCCGCGTTGTAAAGTAGACCAAAATCGATCAGTATCTTTTACGTTTTCGTTTAATTCTACAGTAACAACAACCTGACCTTCTTTGGTGTCAGAAAATGTTTTTTCTTTTCTAATTTCTTCAAAACTAAATAAGTATTGTTCTAATTGATCGGTTAACTGTTTTTCTACTTGTTCCTCGTCTGCACCAGGAAAAGCAGCGATAACCAACCCTTTACGTACTGTAATTTGAGGATCTTCACTACGAGCCATTGTGGCTAGTGAATAAATTCCCAAAATCATAAGAAGTGCCGTAATTACAAGCGTTACCTGATGGTATTTCATAGAGGCTTCTATGAAATTTATTTTTACTTTTTTCATTTTTATCTTATCTTTCAGTTAAATTAAAGGCTAATGGCCTGACCTTCTTTTACATTCTTTTGGCCTTCAATTAGCACTTTATCGCCTATTTTTAATCCGGAAGTAATGATGATATCATTGTTTTTAAAATCACCAACAGTGACTCTTTTTTTAATCGCTTTTCCGTTTTCTGCTACATAAACAAATAGGATATTGTCTGCATTTCTAACGATAGCTACAGAAGGAATGCTAATCACATCGACAACATTTCCTGTTTCGATTTTTATGCTACTAATCATACCAGGCAAAAGTTGGTTTTCGCTGTTGTTCAAACGCACTTTTACATTAAAGGTTCTCGTTAATTCGTCAGCGCTTGGATTTAAAATATCTACTTTACCATTGAAAGTTTTGTCTAGTGAAGCAATGCTTACTGTTGCTGCTTTACCAATTTTTAATTTCGCGATTTCTGACTCGGTTATCGAAGCTTTTGCATACACTTTATCCGTTTTCATGATGGTAAATGCAGGAATACTTGGTGCAGCAGTGGCACCAACTTCAGCTGATTTTGTTGTGATGATTCCTGTGAAAGGAGCGTACAATTTGGTGTCAGAAAGATTTTTGGCAGCCATACTTTTGTTAGCATTTGCTTGAGCAACAGCCACTTTTACAGCAATAAAATCACGTTCTGGTAAGCTTCCTTTTTGGTACAAACCGTTCAATCTTTTATAATTATCATTATCTTGTTCTGCGCTTGCTTTGGCGATATAAAAGGCATTTTGGTAAGTAGTTGCATCGATTGATGCTAGTAACTGTCCTTTTTGAACTCTTTGTCCTTCATCGACAACTACGCTTGAGATTCGTCCTGCAACGGCAAAGCCTATCGAAACAGTATTGTCTGCTTCGATTGTTCCGCTGTAGTTAAGCGTTTCATTTTCAGATGTAGTGGTGATTTCTTTTACGCTAACCTTGGCAGCGATTTCTTCATGTTTTGTTTCTTTTTTATCGGCACAACTATTTAGTAAAAAAATAAAAGTGGCTAAGAGAGCTAATTGTTTCATAGTGGCAATTATGTGAGTATTTATTTTAAAAAAATTTACTCTGCAAAATTGCTACAATACTAGCTGTTACAAAAGGTCTAAAAAAGGGGAGTTTTGGTCAATATCGATTATTTAAAAAATCATGATAGTAACTTATTTACCATAAATAGGTTTCTATACTTAGTTTATTGGTCTAAATACCGTGTTACGAGATGTTTTTATATTTAGAAGGAGAAAAACCGGTTTGCTTTTTGAAATATTTTCCAAAAAACGACTGATCGCTAAACTTCAATTCGTCTGCGACTTGAGCAATTGTTAAAGAAGAGTTTTTTAACAAAAGTCTGGCTTCCATGATTACGGAATCCTCAATTAATTGGCTTGCTGTTTTTCCAGAAACATCTTTCAACACTTTGGATAAATGACCAGTAGTCACCGCAAGTTCATCGGCATAAAATTGCACGGTGCGTTCTTTTTTGAAATTAAGATTCAAAATAGATAGAAAACGTAGTGTAAGATCTTCTTGTCGAGAAAATTCGGCTTCAAGATTAGGATGAGTGGTTCTGAATATTGCTGCTAAATGATACATTAAGGTAATAAATCCATGTCGAATTATTTCTTTTCGAAAAGGCATAGCAATCTCTGTTGTTTGGTTATTTTTTGCCAATAGTTTAGCCAACGAAAGGGTAGCCACTCTTTCTTCCTTAGATAATTTTAATTTCGGAATGTTGCTTGCTGTGAAGAAATTCAAAGCATCATAATCTGTCTTTTTAAAGTTATTTTGAAGAATGAATTCATTCGAAAAACAAAAGCCTACCAACTTTAAGTCGGTGCTCATTTTTAAGATATGCATTACAGTGTGCGGTTTTATAACCACCATTTCATTCGGACCCAACACATAGTGAATCAGATTCAGCTGAATGTGAACTTCGCCTTTAAGGATTAACATGAAGGTATGATTGTCTGTTCGAAAGGGATAACTAACCGGAATTTCGTTGAATTCGTTTTTCGAAATATACACATGCAGCCCTTCAGATTCTTGAGGTAAGTCCCCAAAAAGTCCAACAATATCATTGGTTGAATGGTGTTTTATTAAAGAAATTTCCAATTTGTATTCTGTTTTTTTATATACTTACAAAGATAATATATTTATCTGTAGATTTATTTTTATCGAAAAATCAATCATTTTATAACTGTTACTCTTAGATTATTTTTTACTAGCCAATTTCTATTTTGTAGTGTAGTTATCTAATTCTAATTCAACTATCTATAGATAATCAAAATACCTGCAATCTTTTGCAAATCCGTTTCGTTAATTTCCGTTTCAGGAGCCAAAGGGAACGGTTGCTGTCCCGGACGACCAACAAAAGCGGCTCTCCAACCAGCCCACATTGCGCCAGCTACATCCCAACCATGTGCGGCGATAAGCATACAATCTTTGGGTTGAACTTGCATTTTGTTTGCTGCCCAGTTGTAAACATCCGTAAATGGCTTGAACTTACCTACGGTTTCAATGCTTAATAATTGGTCAAAATAAGGAGTCAAACCAATGTTTTCGAAATTATTTTTTAAACTTTCCTCAGATGAATTTGTTAAAGCGACCAAGGTGTATCCTTCCTTTTTCAATAAGGTTAAGGCTTGTTTAACTTCTGGATGAGGCGGTAAATTCTGCATGGCATTTATGACAATTTCTCGTGCTTTATCTTCAGATAGTGTAATGCCATTATTTGCCGCAACCATTTGCAAAGCAGCAGCACCAATTTGCCCAAACGGTTTGTATTGCCCGCTTGCCGAAAGGACTAAGGAGTATTGTAACAAGGTTGTGAACCACAGCGACAGCAACTCTTCTTTTCCCCCTAAAGCAGCTCCGATTTGCTGTTTCATTACGGTTAGGTCCAAAAGGGTTTCGTTTACGTCAAAAAATAGTACTTTGGGTTTATGGATTGTCATCTGTTTTATTTTTTAGGGCAGTACACTATTGTACCGTAAATTTAGCTATTCTCTTTAAAAAAGAAAAGTTCAAACCTTAGATTTGAACTTTTACTTTTATGGAAATCAATAGGAATAGGCTTTAGCCTATTTTATAAAGGAAACAGCGAATTGGCTTTAGCCAAAATTATTTATATTGTGGCTAAAGCCAATCAAAATCATATTTAATAAATGGGCTGAAGCCCATTCCTATTGATTTTTTTTTTGCAAAATTATTAATCGAACGTGAGTTATTAATAAGATTTAAACTGTTGCAGGTTCCCAAGCAAATTTTTGAAAAGGAGCATCTACAGGTGTATTGGCAATATGATTGGTGTAATTACTAATTACTTTTTGAGACAATCCTAAGATGATTTCTAGTACTTGTTGCTCTCCATAACCAGCTGCGTAAAAAGCTTCTAATTCTTCTTGTGATACATTACCACGATTTCTTGTAATTGACAATGTCAAGGTGCGTAAAGCTTCTAATTTTGAGCTTTCCAAAGGTGTTTCATTACGCAATGCATCAGTGATGGCATCATCTACTTTCATCATTTTTGCGATTCCGGTGTGCGCTGGTACACAATAGTGACAAGCATGCGCTACATTAATGGTTTGCCAAACTACTGTTAGTTCTTCTTCGTTAAAAGAGGTTTCAGTAAACAATTCGTGTAATTTTTGGTAGGCTTCAAATATTTTTGGAGCTCCAGCCAAAACACCGTGCAATCCTGGAATCATTCCGTATGCTTTTTGTGAATTTTCTAATAATGGTTTACTAGCTTCTGGTGCTGTTTCGTTGTTGTGAATTTTTAAAGTTGTCATATTGTTTGTATTTAATTTATTATTGTTAATTATTTCTAAACGTTCGTTTAGTTTTATTATAAAAAAAAGGGCTATAGATTTTTGAAAGTCATTTCGATATAGTCTTCTATTTCTTGTTTGCTGTTTACTCTTGTGGCTGCTGCCAAACCATGTTTTGCTAATACTAAATAATTAGCTTGCTTTAGCACAGTTTCTTCATCTTTCATCGAATCCATCTTAAGCTTTTCGATAAAAATCATTTTCAAATCGTTCATAAAAGATGCCATTTGTTCTTTTATCACTTCATCATCGCTTTCTGAAAATTCATTGTACGTATTAGTCAAAAGGCACCCTTTTTGGTTTCCTGCCTCTAGCTTATGTGTAACCGAATTGTAGAAAAATTGTTTGATATCTTCGATACCATTTGTTCCTTGAATTAAATCAGCGAACATACTGCTAATTTTTCCTTTGTAACATTTTAAACTCTCTAGAAACAAACCTTGCTTGCTGCCAAAACTAGAATAAATAGAAAACTTATTGATGCCCATTTCTTTTTCGAGCATCTGCATAGAGGTCATCTCAAAGCCGTTCTTCCAAAAAAGGTTCATTGCTTTTTCGACTACTTCTACTTCGTTATATTCTTTCTTTCTAGCCATTGTTTCTCTAATACGGTACAAATCTAACCAATCGGTTAGAAATAAAAAAACGTTTTAACCTTTTTTTTAGATTTCGATTAAAACGAGGCACTTATATCACTTAGGATTCCTTTTGACTTTCTTGGAAATTCTTCATCATTTCAACTGCCGAAATATGTGGTCTTCCTGCCGCTTTCTCATAATCCGAAGGAGCAACGTTGGCACCCATTTTTATCCCTTCGTAGATTCCTGCGATTATGGTTCCTATGAAATCACCCAACTCGGCTTTTCTTTCGGTTGCGTAGTCTGCTACAGAAACAGAATTGTAAACCAAATCAGTTCCAAAAACCGTATTGATGTCGGCCGCCAATTGGGCTTGGGTGATGCCGTTTCCAACCAAATTATAAGTATGTCCGTTGTGTTGGTCTTCCACTAGCATTTTCGCGTAAGCGTAACCCAACTCTTGCCTGCTCGTATACGTACACTTCCCTTCACCCGCACAATTTCGAATTTCGCCGTCTTTTAGGTAGGTTTCAAGATACTCCAAATCGGGTTCGATATAGATTCCGTTGCGACCAATTACCCAAGATAATCCAGATTCTTGCACGTCTCTTTCGGTTTGTCTATTGGTTTGAACAATGGGACTAAAAGCGTTGTTTTCTTCGGCACCTACGATACTGGTGTACACGATTTTTTTGACTCCAGCGCTTTTTGCCGCTTCAATGACATTGCGGTGTTGCTCGATTCTTTTTTGTGGTTCGTCCATGCCTGAAACGAGTAAAACGGTAGCTACGCCTTGCAAGGCTGCATCAAATTCAGAGCGATTGTTGTAGTCTCCTTTTCGAACTTCGACGCCTAAATGGGTTGCTTTTTCGACTGTTCGAGCAATGGCAATGACGTTTTCTGTTCCGATTAAGTTACATAGGTGTTTGACGATGGAAGCACCTAAATGTCCACTTGCTGATGTTACTGCTATTTTCATATTATTTGTTTTTAATGTCAAAAAGAGACACGATTTTTATATTGTATTATGCTGAAAAAAGTTTGAACATATTGTTATTACTTTGATTGCGCTGAAAAAGTTGGACACGAATTACACAAATTGGCACGAATTATCAGGGGTTAAATTAATTCCACGAATTTTTTTTTAGTTTGATTGTGCTAAAAAAAAGGGACACGAATTGCACGAATTGCCACGAATTTTCAGAACTTAAATTAATTGCACGAATTCTTTTTAATATGATTGTGCTGATAAAAAGGGACACGAATTACACATCCCGAAGCGTCGGGAGTACGAATTATCAATGATTAAATTAATTGAACGAATTTTTCAGTTGATTTTATTTGACTAATCGAATTCAAAATTCTATTACAAAGATGATTATTTTCTGCTTTGTTGTTTGTATCAATCTTTTGCTAATAATGGTAAATCTGAGACTATTATACTGTTTCTGAAACGGCTTTTTCTATTTGAAGTTGCGCCATGTCTATAATGCGGTTGTTGTCGGTTGGTTTTAAGATGGACAACTCTGTGCAGGCAAGTACTACGGGGAAAATTTTGGTGTATTTGTTTAGTATCGAATGGTAGGACGCTATCAAATTTGGGGTTTCGGTTTCGGAATAAGTTTGTTTTCGAAAGTCGTCTATAAACAAACGGTCTTCTTGTGATGGAAGTTGAACTTCTATTCCTTTGGCGTTAAAATACGAACGAATATAATTCGATTCCATAGAATGGAGCGAACCAAATAAAACGATGGTGCTCCACTCCTGCTCTATTATTTTTTCGACCGCTAAAGCTAGCGGATGCAGGATTTTTCTCTGAACATCTAATCGGTCAATGGTTTCGTGCAGTGTTATATTCGGAATCAAAATAGTAGTAATGGATAACTTTTCGAGCTCGTCAATATACGTTTGAACAACAGTATCCAAAGCTTCTGAAGTATTAGGCAAAAGCGGATTAATTGTATCAAAATCAGCATTAAGCATCACAAACGGAAAAGTGCTGTATCCACCTTTTTTTTGATTATACAATCGGTTTAGCTCCTTGATGTAGTACAAAGTAGAGCGACTCCCCAATCCCAATAGTCCAACGGTTGCTTTACTCATTTTTTACTTTCTGGTTAAAATATAGTCGGCAAAATAGTTTTTACTGTCCAAAATTTTAGTTTCAATGCTAAAATCGGTTTTCGAGATAATTTGCGCCATCAGAACATCGTTGTATTTTCTCGAAATTTCGGTATGGATTTTTTCGCCTGCTTCAAATTCAAAACTTTGTGCTAATGCTTTTATCGTCACTTTTTGTTTGATGGTGCTTACAATAGCGCTTTTTGCAATACCTTCATCTTCATCGTACTCAGGTAAATGTTGAAAATTATTTCGATTAAAATCTCCACCCAAATCATGATTGATTCGGTCCAAAAGATTGAGGTTAAAATTGGCTGTCACTCCCCTGCTATCATTATACGCTGGCAAAACAATTTCTTTGGCTTTGATTAAATCAACACAAATCAATAATTTGTCGCCTAGCTGAAGATTAGCTCCCAAATTATAGACAAATTCGGCCGTCATAGCATCACTCATGTTCCCGATATTCGAACCCAAAAATAAAATAACTTTGGGCTGTTTGCTTTCTTTCAACGAGGCTAAAACCTCAAAATAATCGCCTTGCTGGGTTCGTACACTAACATTAGGCAATTCTACAGCTAAGTTTTGTTCTAATAAAGTTAACGCATTCGACGAAAAATCGATAGGCAAATAATCAAAGGTATAGTTTTGATCATCTAACATTTTTAGTAATTCTTTGGTTTTCAATCCATCACCAGCCCCGAGTTCGATTAATTCGAAATACGAATTTGGGTCGATACCAAAACCTTCAATCAATTCCTGTGTTTTATTCTTGAAAATATCGTGTTCCGAACGTGTCAAATAATATTCTGGCAAATTCATAATTTCGACAAAAAGTGCGTCTCCTATTTTATCATAAAAATATTTTGACGACAGCATTTTTGGACTTTCACTCAAGCCTTTTTGAACATCCTTCTTGAAAGTATAAAGGAAATTTTCTTCCGTTGACTGCTTCGTTTGTACTGTATCTGTTATCGTTTGCATGATCTTATTTAGCTAATCGGATTCCGGTGAATTGCCATCTTTCCGTTGGGTTAAAAAAATTGCGATAAGTCGGTCGGCTGTGTTCTTTTGAAGTTGCCACCGATGCGCCTCGTAATACCATTTTGTTACTCATAAATTTTCCGTTGTACTCGCCAACAGCACCATTTTCTTTTTTGAAATTTGGATACCCCAAGTAGGCACTATTTGTCCATTCCCAGCGTTTGCCCCAATCTAGTTTTGCTGCGGCAATTTCCCATTCAAATTCGGTTGGCAATCGCATGCCTTTCCATTCCGCAAAGGCATTCGCTTCAAAATAATTGATATGGCTCAAAATAGCATTCGAATCTACTTTTTGCAAACCCGCAAGTGTATAATTGTACCATTCGCCTTCTATTTTGTGCCAATAGAGTGGCGCAATTATTTGGTTTGCGTTTACCCAAGACCAACCTTCGTCAAGCCAAAGGTTAAAATCGGTATAGCCTCCTTTTTCTATAAAATCGATATAATCACCATTGGTGACCATAAAATTGTTGATTTCGAAATCGGCTACATACACCTTGTGTACGCCCAACTCGTTATCATAACAAAAATCAGTTCCTTGATACCCAATTTCGTAAATTCCAGCTTCGATTTTTATCGCATTTGACTCGGAATTTGTATCGGCAACCAAATTATAATTTTCGTTAAAAACAGGGAAAATAGGATTGTGTCCCAACATGTATTTCACATCGGTAATCAATAATTCTTGGTGTTGTTGCTCGTGATTTAGTCCCAAAATGACCAAATCAAGTATTTTTGGGTCGCTTTCCTTTTCTAATAATTCAAGCATTTTGGCATCAACATAAGTACGGTATTCCAAAATTTCGTCGGTACTAGGACGCGACATATTGCCTCTGTTGGTTTGCAAAATTCGAGTACCTACATTGTTGTAATAACTGTTGAATAGAAAATTGAAATCGGAGCTGAATTCTTTATAATTTTCGAACTGACCTTTGAGGATAAAAGTCTCAAAAAACCAAGTGGTGTGTGCCAAATGCCATTTGGGCGGACTTGCAAATTGCACAATTTGAATCGAATAATCTTCTACTTGCAAATGACTACAAAAGTTGATTGTATCTTGTCGTACTTGTTTGTATTTATCGGTAATATTCATTCGATTCTAAAAATTTTAAATAGATTAATTTTCCAAGCTAGTTTACAAAATAGCCTTCAACTGACTATATTTTTAAGGGTGTTACGATTCCACTTCTAACAAAATTATAAAATTACATGTTTTTAAAATAGCAACATTTAAATTATATGTTTCATAATTACACTGTCGAAATAGGATAGCTTTTATAATGTTGTCCCTTTTATTAAATATAGAAATAATTTTTTAAATCATTGAAAATCTACTTACTTACGACAACAAATATGTATTTTTACTTTCGAAATTCGAAAATTTTATTTTTTACGAATGGCAATCGAATGATAAAACCAAGACCGACAATTATTCCGTAAATAAGCCAAGTTTTTTCGAGAAGTATTACGTGTAACAAACTCAAAATAATAGCTCCGTAGGCATAGGTTTGAATCTTTTTCCAGTTCTTCTTTAATTTCTTCATCGCTTTTCTATTCGAAGTAAAAAACAACGGAATCAAAATCAATACAGCTATAAAACCCGCTATGTAATTGGCTTCGGTAAAGGTTTCTGCAAATCCTTCGGCCCAAATAAAAATGATGAAATGAATAAAACTCCACACGGCTGCTGTGATACCCATGGCTTGACGTACAAATAAATTGTTGACACCAAACAGAATAAAAAACGGCGTACAAGTAAGCACGGCGGTCATCCACCTTATGGCAAACTCGCCCGAGATATGGTACAGCATTTCTAGAGACGATTTTCCCTCGCCAGCGGTTCCTTCTACCAAACTAATCGAAAAACCATTGGAGAAATTTAGGGTAACCAAATTTAAAAGCGGGATGATTGGCAAGACACCAATTAGTGCGACTAGCATCCAACCGTAATTTTTTTTAATAAAACTCATTTGCTGCTTCTTAGTACATTTTATTAGCATTTAATGCCGTTTTGGGAATTTGCTGAATACTGTCCCAGTGCTCCACTATTTTACCATCGTCAGAAAAACGAAAGAAATCCATTGTGACATACTCATCCTCATCTGGCCAAACTTGATGTGTGTGTAGCGCAACCAAATCACCTTCGGCTATGGTGCGAACGAATTCAATCGTTTTGACAGGGAACTCTTTTTGCATTCTCTCAAAATAAGCTATAAACGCCTGAGGCCCATCACCCACCATTGGATTGTGCTGAATATAATCCTCACCCACATACATTGCGACCGCCTGAACCGGGTTTCCCTCGTATGCCATTTTATAAAAAGCAATGGCATTTTGTTTATTTTGATCTAAATTCATACTCTTATTTTTTTGATTTAAAAGCTTCTAATTCTTTTTCTAAAGCCTCTGCTTTTGACTTGAATTTTTCCATGGCGTTTTTTAACTGACCAATTTTTTTGATCAATTCTTCATCTTGAATGGCTTGAAAAGTTACCTCTCCGTTGACTTCTTTTATTTTTGAATTGTTGCCACAGGTTGGGCAAACTGCTACTTGACTCATGTTTTTTAATTTAATTTATACAAAATTGCATCTATATTACCATTTCATAAAGGTAAATCCTCGGTTGAAAATGGTAAATGTGTGCCTTTACTTATTTTATTGTGATGATTACTAGTTTGCCATTGTACTGGCTAGTAAACTGGTACTTAGAATTTTGACCAACTGTTTTCAGAAAAGATTGTGATTCCGCCATGTCGGTATTACCGACATAAATTATTGTTTGTTTGGTATTAAACAGTTATAGAATTCTTTTTTACTAATTTGAAAACGGTAACAAAAGCTAGAACTTCCACCGCTACAATTACTATGTGCATTACTACATCTACCATTGGCGAAGCGGGAGCGTTTAATAAAGGATAAAGAGGGTCAATAATGGTTTCAAATCCTTCTCTTAGTATGTTCATTATAAGCACAACGAGGTATTGTTGTGGATTTTGGGTTACCATTACATAAATTGAAATCAAGGCCATTACTAGGGTTCGCGCTCCCATTTCATAAATTAGATTTAGGTTCGGAATACCTTCTGTATGAATTCCGGAATCTATCATCATTTGGTGATTCAAAAAATACATGTATACTTGCCCAAGCATTATTAAGACTAATATGCTCTGCATTATGTTTACCCACAATGGAATTTTAATAGTATTCAATTTTGTCATAATTATAAAAGTTTAATTTCTACAAAGTTGCTTCTATACCACCATTTTCTAAAGGTAAATCCTCGGTTGAAAATGGTAAATGTGTGCCTTTACCTATTTTATTGTGATGATTACGACCTTGCCATTGTATTGACTAGTAAACTGATATTTAGCGTTTTGACCAACTTTTTTCAGGAAAGATTGCGATTCTGCCATGTCGGCATTATCGACATAAATGATTGTTTTTTCGTGAAAGTTAGGTTCCAATAACTGAAACAAAGGCAAATACAAATCTTTCCAGCCGTCTAAAAGTAATAAGTCGATTGGTTTTTTATGATCTTTTAATGTTTCCATTGCATCACCAATTCGTAACTCAATTTGATCTACAACTCCTGCTTCTTCAAAATTTTGCATTGCTGTTTTTGCTTTCGAGGCAATCAATTCGGTGGTGATAATGTGACCGTTAGTTTGCGAAATCCCTTTTGCCAAAAACAAAGTCGAAATTCCAAACGAAGTACCAAATTCAACTATATTTTTAAGATTGTTTTCTATAATCATTTGCACTAAATCGGCTCCTTGTTCTTTACTTATCGAAAGATAAGAGTCTTCAAAATCGGAAGGTTGCATGGCTCTAAAGGCGAACTTCAAACAATTTATAGCCATTTTTAAACGATCTTTTTTAGCATCGTTGTATAAGGCTTCCAAAACAAAATCTATTGGTGCTACTGTGGTGGTGTTCATATCATTTTATTTTAAATGAAGGAATACCACCTGCTACTGGTATTCCTGTTTATTACTCAGAATTGCCTCCATCTGAAGCTGGAGTCTACTGATGTGCTACATACAAAAGAGCAACACTAAAGTTAATGTTTGACACGAATTGCACTAATTTTCACTAATTGAAATGACTTAGTAAAAACAATTACACTAATTAACATCATGAAGTTATCGAGTAAAATTCTAGGTGTTGTTTGTCACGAATTGCACTAATTATCACTAATTGAAGTGCCTTAGTAAAAATTATTACACTAACTATTTTGCTAATTAATTAGTATCTATAACCGTTATTCACCTCTTTTTAAATGATCAATAACTCCTCTTTTAAAAACGGTTTTCAAAGTTCGTTCGGGTTTATTCTCATAACCAACGATAATAGAGCTGTGCATGGTCATTTTTTCGAAATCAAAAACGATGGTTAGATAATCTTTTTTATCCACTTCGTGCCAATTGATTAAGTAAAGATCGTTACCAATTTTACTAGAACGATAGGGAATATCTTTGTTTCCGTTTCCTTTTGAAGGACCAGAAATCCATTCGTATTTTGCCATACCGTCATAAAACTCCATGTGTAGAGCAGTTCCATTTTGATATTGAAAATTTAAAGAGTAACCATCTAAATAATGTTCTGGTTGCTCAAATTGGAATTTATTTTCTTCGGCTGTTTTGTTTTGTGCAAAACCAAGTCCAGTACCTAATAGTACCAAACAAATAAGGGTAAATACTTTTGCTTTCATTTTTATAGTCTTTAAGATTAAATACAAAATTACCTCATCCTATGACAGTTAAGTAGGTCAATAGTAGACAATTAATGGTAAATATGCGAATCCTAGAGATTATAAGTCGCCGCTAAACTGTTTTGGCGTAGTGCCAGTATGTTTTTTGAAGAATTTGGTAAAATTGGTTACCTCGTCAAAACCAACTGCAAAGGCAATTTCTTTAAGGCTATTATTCGAACTCACCATCGCTCTTTTAGTTTCGAGAATCACAAAATCGTCTATGAAATGTTTAGCGGTGTTCAAAGTGAATTCTTTGACTACTTGGTTGAGATGTTTGGTCGAAATAAACAATTTATTGGCGTAGTCTTTTACGTTGCGAGTGCTTGTATAATGGGCTTCAACCAAGTTTTTGAACTGAATAAAAATAGCGTAATGGTTCGAATTGTTATTTTCTAAAGTATCATTGAATTCTCGCTCCAATCGCAATAAATACAAGTTGAGTAAAGCAGCAACAATGTTTTCTTTGGCATAATTATTTTCGTTTTTCACCTCTACCATTAGTTGGTCCAAAAAGATTTTATTTCCAGCTTCATTACTAAATATAGGCGACGAAATATGGTAATTGTACAAATGCGAAATCATATTTATCGAAGATTTCGAAAAATGATTCACTACAAAATCTTCGGTAAAAATGATTAAATAGCCTTCATATTTTGCGTTTTTCTGAAAAGCATGTACTTGTCCTTTGGCAATTTTAAGCACTGTTCCTGCTTTTAAATCGTATTCTTTTAAATCTATTTGATGGGTACCAAATCCTTTGGTTACTAATAATAAAGCAAAAAAAGATATGCGATGCGGTTGCGTAGGATTGTGATCTACTATGTCTGGCATTCTGGCGAATAAGTCCGCCAAATTCAAACACTCAAAATCTTTTGATTTCTCGACACTTTGAAATGATATATTGGGAATGTTTTTCAACCGCTATTTTTTTGTGCAAATTACTAAAAATTGTGGCATTGAGGAATAGTAGAAAAAGGATTAACAAAAGGTTTTGAAAGTTGCTTTTCGAAAATATAATTGACTACTTCCTATATCAACAATCGATTTTTGGACCTTTTCGATCCCATAAAATGAATTAAAAGGAGATGGTTTGATGGATTTTGCTAAATTGTGCCCAAATTGAAAAGAGAATTAACAGCATTG
The DNA here is from genome assembly GCF_040703125.1 of Flavobacterium ovatum. NCBI lineage: Bacteria > Pseudomonadati > Bacteroidota > Flavobacteriia > Flavobacteriales > Flavobacteriaceae > Flavobacterium > Flavobacterium ovatum. The sequence goes on along the minus strand of NZ_CP160035.1, from coordinate 938,210 downwards.
TTACATTCGATTGGGAGAAACATAAAAACAAGGCTTAAAATGGAAGAGTATCTACAAAAATTTAATCTATTTACCAGTCAAGAAATCACCCACTTCTTAGCTCTTTGTGAATACAAAACGATAAAAAAGAATGATTTTTTCTTGCAACAAGACGAAATTTGCGACAATCTATCTTATGTGGTTTCGGGAATTTTTCGGTCTTTTTATTATTCGAATGCTGACGACCAAATTACCTATTGCTTTACTTTTCAAAATAGTTTACTAATGGCGTACTCGTCATTTATATCTGGAAACAAATCTCAGGAAAACTTGCAAGCTATTTCCGATTCTGAGATTATTTCGATCCCAAAAAAGAAGTTGGAAGAGTTAGCCAAGTCAAATACCAAATGGTTGGAGTTTTTAAAAATCATTGCAGAAAAAGAGTATGTTGATCTTGAGAGTTGGATTTTCAACCATCAAAAAGATAAGGCACAGCAACGTTACTTAGATTTATTGAACAAGCAACCCAAACTGATACAAGAAATACCTTTGCAACACATTGCTTCCTATTTAGGAATTACCCAAAGGCATCTAAGCCGCATTAGGGCCAATATTACTTATTAGACAAATGTCCTAGTCCTACTCTTTACGTCCTTCATAAATTTGCATATAACTTTAAAACAAAATATATATGAAAACGATAATCTTAATTGGAGCAAACGGAAAAATGGGTCAAGCAGCATTAAGCGGCTTAGGAAAACATAAAGTAATCACTGCAGGACGTTCGGCTGCTGACTACGATTTTCAAGTAGACATCACAAGTGAGGAATCTTTAAGAAAGTTATACAAAGATGTAGGGCATTTTGACGCCGTAGTAAATACTGTTGGAGTTTGTGAATATGCTAATTTCACTGAAATGACCGAAGAACAATGGATGACTACCATTATGAGCAAAATGATGGGGCAAATTAATCTTGTACGTATTGGTCAAGAATACATTGCTGATAAAGGTTCGTTCACGCTAATTACAGGGATTTTAAACACAAAACCAATTCCGTTTGCAATTGCAGATGCAACTACAAGTGGCGCAATAGATACGTTTGTTAAATGTGTGGCTTTTGAAATGCCTCGCGGTATTCGTATCAACTCTATAAATCCAACGGTTTTAGAAGAAGCTTGGGATGTATATGGTGAAATGATGCCTGGATTTGAACCCGTTCCTGGTAGATTAGTAGGGAAAGCTTTTGAGCGTTCTGTTGATGGATTCATCACTGGTCAAGTACTTTTTGTTGATGCTTATTAATCAATATTGAAAATAGAAAAAGGCGTTTGATATTTTAATCAAACGCCTTTTTTTTGTTTATTTTAAATTTTAGGATTAATTCAACTGTTTGCGATACGCCACAGGAGTTTGTCCTGTTTTGCTTTTGAATAATCGGCTAAAGTATTGCGGATATTCGAAACCTAAATTAAATGCTATCTCCGAAACGGAATTATTCGTATTAATCAATAAATTTTTAGCCTTTTCGATCATATAAAAATGAATATGATCTTGGGTATTTTTACCGGTTTCCTTTTTCAATAAATCACTCAAATAACTGTCCGAAAGATGCAGTTTTTCGGCAAAATAATGCACCTTAGGCAAGCCATTCAAACGAATGTCTTCCGACTCAAAATAGCTCTTTAGTAAACCATTGAACTGACTAAGAACCGTTGTATTTTGGGACTTTCGAGTCAAAAACTGCCTGTTGTAAAAACGTTTTATATAATTGAATAACAGTTCGATATTCGAAACCAAAACATCTTGACTAAACTCATCTAGGTTTGCGCTATACTCTTCTTGGATTTTTAGAACAATACCATTTAGCGTTTGCTTTTCTTTATCCGAAATATGAAGCGCTTCGTTGGTATCATAGCCAAAAAAACCATAGTCTGTCAATTTTTCCATTAATCCAGAACCACGTATTATATCCGGATGAAAATAAAGTGACCAGCCTTCCAGTTCGCCTTTCTCGGATATATAATCGATCTCAATTACTTGATCTGGTCCTACTCCTAATAGTGCTCCTTCGGTAAAGTCAAAAAAGTCTCGACCGTACTTAAATGCGTTCGATGTTTTTGTCTTTAAAGTAATATTATAAAAAGGGACACTCACTTTTTTATGCACCACTTCATCAGTAAAAGCAACTTTGGACAAATCTAAAACAGTAATTAAAGGATGACATGGTTTTTCATATTCTAAAACATCATGCAATTGACTAATCGTTTTAATCTTAAAAAATGTGCTTTTACTTTCTTCCTTTTTGTTTTCCATTTTTACATTGTATAAAGTTAAAGCCTTTGGGGCTATAAGGTATTTGCGTTAACAGCAATTAATGATTCTCGGTTTATAAACAAATATAGAAGAAAAGAACAAAATTGTAAAACTTGCTCTAAACTGCTATTTTCATATGTAGTTGTAACCTGTTATTTTCAATTATAACAGAAAAGCTTAAACTAAAATCTAGATTTATCTTTTTATTTATTTAGTGTTTTTTTATACCAATCTACAATACCTTCTCCAATTTCGTGTGGATGCGATTCTTGTAGATAATGCTTTCCTTCACCTAAATCTACTGCAGTAATATTTTTCCAAGTTGCAGCTATATGCTCACCTAATTCTCGATTAATTATGAGACCTGGTTCTGCATAGAATAACAACTTAGGAACGTCAGAATTTTTGTGGTATTCATTGTATGAATTAACAATGTCTGTAGTGAATTTTGGAACACCATCAAACGAAATTTGACTAGGCCACATAAACAGTGGTTTACGGCTCTTTTCTTCCAAATAAGGCGCTCGGTAATGGTCCATTTCTTCTTGAGTTAATTCTCTGCCCGCCATCATGGGTAGCATAGCTTCAATAAAGAAGTTGTTTTTAACGATCATATTATGTCCTTCTACAGGGTCACGAAATTTTTCGAATAGTGCTTCGGTCTCTTTAGTCGTATTTTTCCAATAAGAAACTTGAACCATAGCTTCAAAAAACACAATTCCTTTTACATTTTCTCTATGCTGATTGGCATAATTGAAACCTAAACCAGAACCCCAATCTTGTATTACTAGAATGACGTTTTTTAGCCCTAACTTTTCAACAAATGCATCTAAATAAGCAATATGATCTTTTAATGTGTAGTCTATATCTGGCTTGTCAGATTTACCCATTCCAATAAGATCTGGAACAACTACACGACCTAAGGCACTTACATACGGAATAATATTACGCCATAAATAACTTGATGTAGGATTACCGTGTATTAGTAAAAAAGTATGTTCTGAATTTTTATCTCCTTCATCTACATAATGCATTTTAGAATCTAATACTTCTTGGAATTTAGATTCAAAAGGAAACGCTGCTGATATTTGTTTTTTGTTGGTCATATTTTTTATTTATTAAATTTTGAAATTGAACTTTTGCGGTTTAAAACTCTTCCCACTTTTCTAATTTCCTTCAGTTTTTCTCGTTTTGTTTTATCCCATTTTTCCGTACCTGCACTATATCCATAAGCACAAATTTTAGTTGCATTTTCAAATAGAAATTCTTCCTGCTCTTTAGGGTATATATTTCCTATTTCTCTAAGAGTCCAACCCACGCCTTTCTCCACATAATAAGCGTTGTCAGAAATTAAAGGTGCTACCAAATCTATAAGTACATGAAAAGGTAAATAGTGCTTTCTATGTGCGCTATAATAAAGTAAACCTACTATACTTTGCCTTCTATGCCATGGGTTTTTAGAAGTATTCCATTTTTTATACGTTGGCAAAATTAGTGCTGCATCATATTCTACTAATTGCGCATATATTTTTGAAATACTATCACTTGTTTCCCAACGATTAATTTTGTCTTGCCATACTTTAATCGTTGACCAAGAAGCACCCATTTCTTCTTGGTTTGTAATATGCTCCTCCAAGAAATACAAACAAAACATTTCTGCTCTATACACTTTTGTATTCGTCCAGATATAATTCCAAATCTCTAGTTGTTCACTAAAAGTTAAAAGGCTAAAACTAAAGCCGGCATTAAAAGCTTTCCTTTGTAAAGGAACGGTTTCACCTGCTTTAGAAGTGATTGTTTCTATTTCTTGAAGATAGTTTTGCATATTATTATAAAATTCTTGTAGGAATGGCTTCTTTCGCTAATGTAGATTTACCGAAATCACCAACCGTTTGTGTTTTTATATTTTAAATTCACCAACAGCTTTTTCACAACCATTCCAATTGATAGCTACATTAGATTCATCAAAAAGTAGTTCTTCTGGTTCTAACAAATTAGGAAAACCACTTATCCCTTCAGTAGGCCCATAAAAATCACCAGATTTTGCCTCTTTATCCATAGCCGCTCTAATAATTCCAGCCGCACCATCTTCTGCAGACTGTGCTTGGCTCATAACTCCTCCGTTAACATCCATTCCACCGGTTTTAGATGAAGTTGATTGAAGGTTGGTTATTGCTACTCCAGGATGCGCTAATAATGAAATAATATTTTTAACGTTAGCTTCTGAAAGTTTCTTTTTTAAACCATAAGTAAAAGTTGCATTTGCCAATTTAGTTTGGTGATAACGCTCCCATCTGGCGCCTTGAAAATTTGCGGTTTCTTCAGCTGTTCCATTACCACCTAAATTACCTCCATTTTTCTCAAAATAGGCAGATTCTAATGGTCCACCTAATCTAGATAACGACGTTTGGTTTATGACTCTAGCTTCACTACTGTTTTTAAGCAAAGGGTATAATTCTTTGGTTAAAAGAAAGTGTGATATAGCATTTGTTTGCATCTGAACATCATACCCATCTTTAGTCGCTTCATCTTTTACAGCCATAATTCCAGCATTATTGACTAAAACATCCAGAACATTATACTCCGATTTAATTTTTTCTGCTGCTTGTTTTACACTTTCTAAATCTTGCAAATCGCAAGCTATAGCTTCAAATTTACCGTTTGGAACCGCTTCGGTTAACTGCTTATACGCATTTTCTGATCTTGCACTTGTACGATTAAGCAATAGGACTGTAGCCCCTTTTTTAGCAACTTCTCTTGCGAATACAAATCCGGTACCACTTGTTGTGCCTGTAATGGCAACCACCTTATTTGTCATATCTTGAGCATGTTCTTCAAGTACTTTATCAAGGTGGATTGTTTTATTTTGAGTCATAATTTTTTATTATTTGTAATTGTTGGTTTTAATTTTTTGTACTATTGGACCAATAACCAATTCATTTATCTCTATTTCATCTAGTTGCTCTAACTTCTTTTCCTTCTATTGTTTTACTATAATTCTATGTGCCCAAGGTCACTATTTTAATTCCTATTATTAAGCTCCAAGTACATTAGCCATGTTAAGTCTTAAACTTTTAATACGCCAACCACTTTTTGTTCTAACATAATCATTATCATAACTAGCAAGCATACAAATCACTTTTTCGCCATCAATAGCTGGAGAAAAAAGTATCCATTTTGCAGTAGCTTTATCTTCATTAATTTCAATAATGGGGTTCGTAAAACTATGAATGAAGAATTTATTTTCTGCATCAAAAGAGGTAAAGGATTCCATTATTTCTTTGTGCCCATTAGCTAATACTCCAGCTCCTGGGGCTTCCCATAAAGCATCTTCGGTAAATATGTCAGTAAGCTTCTCAATATACATTTCCTTTCCATTCCAACCTTTATCTACATAATGACCGTAGGTAGCCTGTAGTGTTCTTATAGCTTCTAAATCTTCTAATTTTTGAATTCTTTGTTCTAATGTATTTTCCATTATTTTATTTTTTTGGAATTCCATAGGTACTAAAACTCTTGTTTTGTACCCATGGAATTACTAGTTCATTAACTTAAAGATTCTTGAATAGACTCTTTTCCACTAAATAGCTCATATGTTTTGCCTTTTGTGTCGTTATTTTCTAGACAATACGCAATTACATGAGCTACATCTTCTCTTGGAATGACTAACTCTTTAAAATTTTCAGATCTTGTAGTTCTAATTAAACCCGTTGCTTTTTCATTGATTAAACTACCAGGTTGTAAAATCGTATACGCTAAACCACTTTCTAATAAATAATAATCGGCAAAATACTTCGCTACTAAATATGGTTTTAAGTCAGATACAAACTCGTCAGGATCACCAGCACCCAGACCACTTACCATAATAAAATGCTGTATATTGTTTTTTATAGCATAATCGACAGCCTTTTTTGCTGCCCATAAATCTATTAAAAGTGTTTTATCGTAACCTGTATTACCCCCAGAACCAGCACTAAATACTACTTTATCGCAATCCTTAAAAGCGTGTTCAAAATCGTTTTCAAGGTCTCCAACTACAATTTCTGCTCCTAGTTTTTCAAGTTCTAGCCCTTTCTGTTCATTACGAACCAAGGCAACTACAGATTTTTCTTCTTTGAGCAATTTTTCAACAAGCATTTTGCCTATTTGCCCACTTGCTCCTATAACTAATGTTTTTTTCATAATATATTTTATATCATTAAAATTCCTGTACTGTAGGACGAATTACTAACTCATTAATATCTACATCATCTGGTTGTTCAATAGCATAAGCGACAGCTTTAGCAATAGAAATAGCAGGAATAGCATCTTTATATACTTGTTGTACAAACTGAGATGTAGCCTCGTCTGAGCTTCCTAATTGCAATTCAGAATCAATTAGACCTGGTGAAAGTATGGTGGTTCTAATGTCTTTACCTACTTCTTGTCTTAACCCTTCACTAATCGCTCTTACAGCAAATTTAGTTCCGCTATATACGGCTCCACCTGGACTCACTTTTAATCCAGCAACAGATGCAAGATTTATAAAATGTCCTGATTTTTGTTTCTGGAATTCTGGTAATGCTGCAGCAATTCCGTATAACACTCCTTTGATATTTACGTCAATCATGCTGTCCCATTCGTCTACTTTAAGTGCAGCTAATGGTGCTAATGGCATAATGCCTGCATTATTTATCATTACATCTATTTTACCAAAACTGTCAATTGCCTTTTTAACTAATGCCTTTACATCATTAGCTTTGGTAACGTCTGTTTTTAGTACTTCAATTGCTCCTCCGCTTTTTCTTATTTCATCAGCAATTACCTCTAATTTATCTAGTCTACGAGCACCTAAAACTATTTTGGCTCCTTTTTCTGCTAAAAAACGTGCTGTAGCTTCTCCTAATCCACTACTACCTCCTGTAATTACTACTACTTTACCTTCTATATTATTTTTCATTGTATTTGATTTTTAAAATTTTATTAATTAGTTCTTCCTACTATTAATTTTGAAAATGGTATTCCAGTAACTTTTACACTACCAACGATATAAACAATTGCCAAAACTAAGTCCATAAATGAGATGGCCACCATCTCTGGAGCGACACCCTCAAAATTTGCGGAAGCATATTGCACCAACGAAAACCCTATTAGTCGAACGAAACCATTCCAGACAATAATAGATGCTCTATTTTGAATATCATTTGAAGCCCAAACAAGTGCTGCTCCAGCAAAAAGGATAAAAGAACCTGTTACCGCACCTGTAATAAATGTATCAGCTGTGCTATTTGACATTGCCTGATAGAACATTCCAAGACCAATAGGAAAGTTAAAAATACCTGTGATAAGGACTAATTTTTTAAACATGTTGTTTGAATTTTTCATTTTATTATACGTTTGTAATTTTGGCTAATTTATTAACCTGTTCATTTTCTAAAAGTTTGTTGTCGGTTCCAAAAAGAACGCTATTAATCATAGCGAGACCAACGTTGACACTTGTGGTGTTATTTTTCTTTTTTTCTAAAAGTCCAAAAAACGGGCGAGCAATAAAATAGAATGCATTTACCCAAGATGTTTTTGACTTTATGCCTTTCAAAGGAATAATTAATTGAAGTCGAAACATATAAGCATCTTTAAAGCCCATATTCAAAATCATATTCTCGGTTTTACCTTTTACACGGGCCCACATCAATTTTCCTTTTTCGGTACTATCGGTTCCTTCACCAGAAACATAATTGAATACCATTTGTGGATTACTAGCATAAAGCGTTTTAGCCAAAGCTTCGGTAATTCCGTAAGTAAATCGATAATAATCTTCTTCTTTCATTCCAATTGATGAAACTCCCATGCAATGAAAAGAAGCATCATACCCTTGCAATTGATCCTTAATAGCACTAAAATCGAAGAAATTTTTATGAATTATTTCTTTCAATTTTGGATGCTGCATTTGCAAAGAGCTTCGGTTTATGACCAATACTTCTTGAACATTTGGAGATTCTAAACATTCTATTAAAACGCCTCGTCCCACCATACCCGTGGTTCCTGTTATAATTACTTTCATTTATTATTTTTATTTTTTTGAATTTCTAAAGAGACTTTAGCCCAAGCAATAACTTGGTTAGCATCTTCCAGAATTTCGATAGGAACTTCATAAAAAGAAGCGACCACACTGTTACTTTTAAAAAGTTTTAAAGTCTCTGAACCAGCTTCTAAATACTTGTTTTTATTGGAGTCGTCTACTTTAAAATAAACAGTTTCTTTGGCGATTATACCGAACATTAAACCGTCTGCATACAGACCTATACAACCGAACATTCGTTTGTAATGAATCGTTTTCCAATTGGACAATTGATCCAAAATAAAGTCTAAATAATCAGTTGAAGCAGCCATTTAATCTAGTTTATATTTTTTAGAATTCTCCTCAATGAAAAAACAAAACTCTCGGGACTGTCTTCTTGTGTAAAATGACCTGCTTCAGGTAACAATTGCACTGGTGCTTTAGGAAAAATAGCACGCCATTTATCTTGAATATCTTGTGAAGCAACTGTATCATCTTTTAATCCGAAAATAAATTCAACAGGTTTGTCTTGAAGTGTATTTAGCTTGCTTTCTAAATCTTCTAACCAATCAGCTGCCAAGGTAATTTCTGCCGGAAAAACAGCGGTTCCTTTTCTAGACTCTTTGGTTGGAAAAGCCATTGAATATGCATCTGTAATGGCTTTGTTACTGCTTGATTTGGAATTAATCGAGCCTTGCATTAATGTAGTTGCAAAAAAGTTTTCGTCTATAATTTTTGCTTGCATTTCTGGCGTTCTCATGTACATGGAGAATTCGACCATTTTACCTTCCGCTTTCCAAGCCCAAGTATTGCTTATCACAACTCCCAACACTTTATCAGGATTACTAGTAGCAACAGATAAACCTGTTGGACCTCCCCAATCTTGAACAACAATAATAAACTTATCTAGTTTTAAATGTTCAAAAAGAAGAGCACTAATCCATTGTGCATGCTCTTGTGGCGTAAAACCATAATTTGCTGGTGTGTCCGAAAAACCAAAACCAGGTAAATCATAAGCGATTACTCTAGCTTCACCAGAAAGTTCTTTAATAATATTTCGATTCAAAAAAGACCAATCTGGGTTTCCGTGCGTCAATACAATCGGAATTCCTTCGCCTTCATCAATATAATGCATAGAAACTCCGTCTCTTTCGAACCAATTACTTTGAAAAGGATATTCCGTTTTATCCACTATAAAAGGTCGCTGCTTTTTGTTGTTTCTATCACTATTGAAAATTACCGGATCAGGTATTTGAGTGTTTATTTTGTTTTCCATGGTATTTTTATTTAATGTAAATGGTTATTTCTTTGCTGATTTTATAATTTAAATCTATAAACAAACGCTAACAATTTGTCTAGCACAAAGATAAGCAACACTATAGACTCAAAATTTATACTAATTCTTGAATGTTGTATACTTTTTAAGGAACGCAGTTGCAACGCTGCAATCTAGATCGTATTTAATTCACTGCGAGTTAGTTACTGTATAATAGTAATTCGTCATTTACCGATAATAAAAAAGCATTGTCTGCTATTGAAAATCCGATGCTTTAAACGGGTATTTTCTTGGTGTTTTCTGAATAGTAATCCAATGTGCTACGGTAAACGATTTAACCCCCCATTGTCCATTAAAACGACCTAATCCTGAGTTTTTAACACCTCCAAATGGTGCATAAGCACTATCATTATTCATATAGGCATCATCGGCATTTGTGCGCGCTGCAATAACAATTACATGAGAGGCATCTAAAACTTTAGGGGTATTAAATTGAAAGAAACCTTGAGTTCCTTTTGCAATACGTTCTTTTCCTGCTGCAGTGTCTGCAATTAAAAAATGCCAAGGTTGTAAGTTTACACTTGAAGGACTCAAACGCAATACATCTTTTACTTGTTGGAAATCTGCCTCTGAGATCTTTTTAGTTGCATCAAATTCTTTTACTGAGTAACGGTTGTTTAAAATTGTAGTTAAGTTCATGTTTTTATATTTTTTTAGATTCTTATTTTAAAGTGTAACTATTACTTTTCCAACCGTTCTACCTGCTTCAACTTCTGTATGAGCAGCTCTCATTTCAGCAAAAGGGAATGTTTTATAAATGGTTGGTTTTAAAGTATTGTTTGCTAACATTTCTTTTAAGGTATTCATATCATCTCCATTAGATTGAACCAACATAGATGCTACCTTTACATTATTTTCTGCTTTATTTTGAGCTTCTTCAATAACTGGTGGCGGAGTTGGTAATGAAATTATAGAACCACCATTACGCATTACTTTTAATGAATTGAATAATACTTCTCCTCCCATTCCGTCCAAAACAAAATCGATATTTGTAGCTACTTCTTCAAAAGCTTGTTTTTTATAATCTATATGCTCATCTGCTCCTAAAGACATTACAAAATCTTTATTTTTAGCAGAACTTGTTGTAACTACATAAGCTCCTAAACTTTTAGCAATTTGAATGGCAAAATGACCAACACCACCAGAACCAGCGTGAATTAGAACTCTGTCATCTTTTTTAACAGTATGTTGAAGCACTTGCAAAGCTGTTAATGCAGCCAAAGTTGTAGCAGCAGCTTCTTCAAATGAAATAGTGCTAGGTATTTTTGCTAGATGGCCTTCTGATGAAGCCACAAATTCTGCATATGCATTTCCTGCTCCTGGGAAATTTACCATTCCAAATACATTATCACCTACTTTAAATTTTGAAACTTTAGTACCAACAGAAACAACCGTTCCTGAAATATCCCAACCTAAAATAACATCCGTAGGTTTTCCATAAAACAATTTTAAAGCTTCTTCAGCCGATCTAACTTTCGCATCCGCAGGATTAATACTAATTGCTTTTACTGCAACTAAAACTTCCGTTTCGTTTATTGTAGGTTTATTAATATCCTTCATTACTAAGTTTTCAATTCCACCTGCTTTTTCTAATACTATTGCTTTCATATTTTTAATTTTAAATTAAACTATCATTTTTATAGTGGCAAAAGTATGTATAGTTTATATACTGTGCAATAACGGTCAAGAAGTATAGTATGAAATAAATTTGTAACTAAATGTAAATCAATTATTTGTAAAATAAAAATAAACTATAAAAAATATAGTTGCACACTAATAAATAGCGTTATATCTTTGCACATTATAACATATATAAATTAGCAGTTATGGACAGGAAAGAACTTTTCGAAAAAAAGCCAAAAATAAAGATCAACGACAAAATATCGTGGTGTCCTACTAGTGCAGCCATGGAATTAATAGGTGGGAAGTGGAAAAGTGTAATCCTTACTCATTTGATTAGTGGCACGAAACGCTACAACGAATTACGCAAAGAAATTCCAGGAATCACGGAGCGAACCTTGAGTTTGCAACTCAAACAATTGGAAGAAGATGATATCGTGAACAGAAAAGTTTTTACCAAAAAACCACCTTTAAAAGTAGAATATACCTTAACCGAATTTGGTCAAACTCTCGTTCCTATTTTAAACCTTATTATCGAATGGGGGCTTATGGCTGCAGAAACTAAAGGAGAGTTTATTTTTGACGAAGAGTAACTATTTGGGAAGCGTTAAATATGCTTTTGCCTACCTATTTTAAACAAAAAACAATATATTTAGGATCGCGTACCATCTCATGGCTCGTAAAAAAGATTTGTTGCTGACTGTGGAAAATAACCTAATCTGACATCTGAGCACATCCACCTAGTTTGTCATTCTGCAAGAATGGCACACACGCATACACAACGAGCATCCGCAATCAGGGCCATTGCGAGGAACGCGGCAATCACGTGCAGTGCGTCACTATTTATTGAGGTGTAGATTTGATTTTAAAGGATTATTATTGGTGCTTACTCTGCATTGGCTTTTTTAACCATATAAGCCATTTAAGTTTTTATCTTCTTTGAGACTTTTAAACCATTTAAGAAATATAAGAACATATACCTTTTGGCGCTTAAAAGCACCCAACGAAACGCAAAGCAAATCTACCTAGTTTGTCATTCTGAAAGAATCTCATGCACGCATACACAACGAGCATCCGCAATCTGGGTCATTGCGAGGAACGCGGCAATCACGTACAGTGCATCACTTTTTATTGAGTTGTAGATTTGATTTTAAACGATTATTATTGGTAGTTTTTGTTTCCTAGTAACAGATTTAGTTTGCGGGCACAGAATGCAATTCTGCGCTAACGTAACGATGGAACTGCTGACATATCTGCGCGGTCGGGGTGTGTTCTTAAAAATCTAAGTGCTACTATGCGAATGTCTCTGACTTCGTACCCTCAACAATGAGCAAACAATAATATGCAAACAAAAAGCACAGCGAGAGTTGTGCTTTATTTATGATTAGTGATAGAAAGTTGGTTATATTGATATGGTAAATAGGAAGGGTACGAAGTCAGGAGACTACGCAAAGCTGGAGACATTTGCGCAGCGTTCACGATGTAATTGCCGTTTGAAAATTGAATTAACAATTATACTATGCGGAGCGGGCTTTTTCTTATTCAATATATGATTTTGGAATTAATGCATTACCACCAAAGAACTCTTCAACAATATGAATGTTTTTTAAATTAGATACCGTATCAATAGGAATATGTTCTAAAACAATCATCTGAAAATCTCCATTATTACTTTTTCTTGTTTCTATAAATTTATCAAGCAACTCAAATGCTTTCTTGATTTTGTACTCATCGCTCTCAGGATCATCCGTTTTTCTCTTTCCGTTCGTACCATAATATGGTCTACTAGGCTGGTCTATGATTAGGAAAGGAGCAACAAATGGTGACTTGTTTTGAAATATGACTTCATGCATTGCAAGCGAGAAAAACAAGTGAAGAAACATATGATTAGAACTGCTACCAACATTTTCTATGTGCGAAGTCTTCGGTTTCCGTAAAAGCAATGATTTGTTTTTATAGTCAAAGACAGGTTGGTAGGTTGAATAATTTGCTAGAGCTTTATCAGATTCTTTTATGTATTCGATTATAATTTCTTCAGTCAACTTTATTGTTAGCTCTCTTTTTTCCTCAGTATTTAAGACAATTAACTGCTCTATTTCTGCTTCTAAAGCTCCAATTTCTTCATCATATGATGTCAAAATAGGTGAATCTTCTGATGAAAATATTTCGAGTTTTGATTGCATTTGACCTAAAAAGAAATATTTTTCTCTTTCACTTTCAAAACTTTTATTTTCTTTAGGAAGTAGGTCTAATTTTGATTTTATTATTTCTAATTCTTTTTCTAATTCCTTAACGTTATCATTAACCTGTCTGTCTATTGGCGTATTATTGCTATATGACTTACGGATTGAGGTTAAATCTTTAGTGTAGGAAATTACAAGCTGTTCAAAAATTGACGTTTTTATAATTTCAGAATCTTTTTCTCTAAGAAACTCAATTGGTTTAAGACTATCATCAAGGTTCTTAATAGAACTCTTATACTTATTGTACTCCGAAGAGAATTGTTTTAGGTTTCGTATTTTTCTTTGTAGGGAATAAAATGATGATTCTAATTTTTCTTTATCAGAATTTGTAGTGAGTTCAGTTTCAAATCCCTGAATTGCTTTGTTGAGTTCAACGATTACTTCATCAACTTTGGCATCCTCCCTGACCACGTTATGTTCCTTTGCTTTTTGCAAAATTGCAACACGCTCTTGATTAAAGTCTGATGTTTTAGATGATACAGCTTTATTCTTCCTTATAAGTTTAGCTAATTGGTTCTCTAGCTCTGCTTTTTTTTCGCTTTTAAGAATATTCTCAACGGTTTCTATACCTACAGCTAGATCGAAAATTCGAGGAAGTGCCTCTTTATATCTAGTATCATTTTGTTTATCAAAAAATATACCTTCATCATTTTCAATAATATTACCTGATATAGTATTAAACATTAAAAAGTACCGTAGTGAAATCTTAGTACCTGCCTTAATGTAATTACTCCCGTAATTTGTTGGGAATTTTGCATCTCTATCTATTTTAAACTCTGTTTCTAAAATAGATTTTATGGCATTCTCCGAATTGTTTGAGATCAGACTTAAAGGTATCTCACCAAAAGAAGAAAAATAGTAGTTATTAGAAACTTTCCCCTCTGATAAAGATTCCCTTGCTATCGTATAGTTTTTATCATTCACTGAAATATTTATTCCATACCATAAAATATTCTCGTTTATCGTATCTTCTGATATCCGAGACTTACTTGAGAAAAAACAATAATCAACTATTTCAAGAATAGCACTTTTACCTGTATGACTTCCGCCAGTTATTAAATTAACTTTGTTTGGCTTGAATTCAATCTCTCTAATTTTTCCGTTTTTAAGCCACAGGACGATTTTATTTATATTAAAATTCATAATTGAACTCTTAAGTTTAAGTATAGTTTATTGTCATTTTCTAGGAGTAATTCTGAGACATTATTGGCAGCTTGAAATATCTTTTTAGCTCTTTTACCCATTTTTGCGTCATATTCTAATGGTTTTATCTTTACAAGTAAGTCTCCTTTGAGTTCAACATAACCCATTTCGGTCAAGTATTGGATCGATGAAAATGACAGACATAATGAATCATAATATCTAATGTTAAAATTTGAAAAATAACTAGTTCTCTCCGCAATTAGTTTTTCAATACTAGTTGCCTGAGTGGTAGCTCTAGCCAAATAATTTAGACACTCAGTATGAGTGATGAATGGCAATATTAAAGCCGTTTTAGCCAGTGACAACTCATTATTTATGCTTATTACAGAGCCAATAGCTAGGGCTCCGATACCAATATTATTATAGTCTACTTTCATTTATTATACTTTTTCCAATCCTTTCGCCAACCTATTATTGCCTCGTCTGAAAGTGAATAAAACTTCCCATTACACATATCAACATCAAGATCTTGCCCACTTAGATTTAAGGAATGTTTTAAAACAGAACGCAGAACCTCAATACCTTTATTATTATATTCTTCTTCTGAAAAGGTTCCCATATGCTGTAATCGAAATTCAGTATCCCATAAATTATAAGCGTTTTCTTTAAAACGATTTATCTCTATATCTGTGATTTCACCTTCACGTTTCCAGTCCGCAAGATTGTTTAATAATTTAAGCTTGAATAGAGTTAATCGGCTTATGTGTTCAAAGTCATCACTTTCTACAAATCCAATTTCTAGCAGTTGTTTGATGAAAATCTGATTTTCCAATTTATCTGGAAGTACTCCTTTGTATTCTTGTACAATCAATGTGTCATTTCTGAAAATGTCAAAATAACGTCTATATTTTTTATAAAATTCATCAAATGAAATTTCAATTTTTACTTTATCCTTGATTTGAAGAAAATTGTCGGATCGTAAAGTCGAATCTATCATTGTAAATGCTTGCTCAATTTTATTCTGAGGAATCATTTTAGATTTAACGGCAAGTTTGCACTTTGTAATGATATCGTCATCGTCCAAGTGGAAAAACGTTTTCAATAAAAATTGTTCTAAAACCTTAGTGTCTAAATTCAATACATCTTTAATATAACCCTTTAAATCTTGATTTGTAGTTCTATTTGCTAAGGTGTTGAAATAAGTCCTAACATCGCTTTCATTCTTCGTTCCACTTTGAAGATTACTAATTATAATGACAACTTTATTTGAATTATTTGACGATTTGTTACTTGCCAAAACAAAACTTGTCTTCTCTACAAAGCTAAGTTGAGCTGGTGTTGTACTTCTTGAATCATTTTCATCGCTAATGACCTTTGACCAGTTTGAGAATGTTTTCCACATATCTAAATCTGAGGTAGTTAAATTTGCGAGAGAGCCATCTTTATTTTTTTTTATAGTATGTTTTAACTGATAAAGTATTTGATGATTGTTGCTCAAATCAGTATGTACGTCGTCTTTAACTTCTAATCCAACAGATTCATTCGGTTGCAGCAAAAGGACTTTCCATAAGAAGAAATAGTACTGGTAATCAAAACCAATCGACTTAGATTCTGCAGCAGTTTTTTCGGTATGTGTTTTATTATTACTCATAATGTTTAATTGTTGCAACTCAGTTTTTTTGAATAAGCCCTAACTAGTTTATATGTTTCATAAAGCCATACAAAGCCACCCAATTATGGGTGCATATGTATCACAACTTTAATACTTTGTTAATGATGCTAATGTAACATAAAAGAATGAAAAAATTTACATATTAATTATACTGAAGAAAAGTTGTGCTAAAAAAAATATTCCTCGCACCCCAAAACCCCTAGCCCAGATAGCAGTGGAGCTCTTTTTAATCTTGCCTTTTTTGGCAAGAATAAAAAAGCGGGAACGGATAGCTGGAAATAGCTCCAATAAAAAAAGAGCTTTTGGACCATGTTTTCACATTGGTCGCAAAAGCTCAATTTTCAAATTAAATGGTGTCTTAGTTATGCAAGCATAGTCATTTTGTTCACTGCAAATTCGGCAATAGCGTCTTTGGCCGCCGTTTGGAACGCTACGTAATGAGGCGTTGCAGCGTGTAAAGTAAGTGCCTCAGCATCTTTCCAGTTCTCATACATTGTAAATGTATTGGCGTCGTCATTGTCTTGAAGGCAGTTGTAGTTGATACAACCCGCTTCTTTAACACTACTGGCAACTAATTTTAGTAATTCTGTTTTAACCAATTCTCTATTTTCTTCTTTGGCTACAATTTTGGCCACAACAGTTATTTTGCTCATGATTTGTTTATTTTTAGTGTAACAAAATTACAGCTTTTGAATGGCTTTACTGTTTAATTTAACGTTCTCTTCTCAGTTAATTTTGGATAGCAAAGCCAATAAATCTGCTGCATTTTTATTGCTATTTGTTAGATTTTGCTTTGTTCAAGTAATCTGGAACTTCTTTTGAAAGCCAATCTTCGCGCACGGGTACATGCACATCTAGATCCACGGTTTGCTCCAAAGCCCAGAATTCATGCGGTACATTTTCGGGGAAAACAATTACTTCGCCAGCACCAACTTCTACAAATTGTTCTTTGCCATCGATGATCGTTTTAATTTTGACCTTACCCGACATGATGTAGGTAATTTGCTCGTTTGGGTGTTTGTGCCACGCAATGTGAGCACCTTTTTCGAGATTAAAAAGCGTCATTTGTCCCTTTTCTCCATGAAACCACTTGCGCTGAATTCCGTCACCAATAGTTTCTGACTTCATTTTGTCGAAATTGAAGTGCTGCACTTTTGAAGTTGCAACAGAATCTATGGTGTTTACTTGTGCTTTTGCTGTATTGCTAGAAAAAAATGCTGTTACAGCAAGTGCTATTATAATTGATTTAATTTTCATTTATCTATTTATCTATTTCGTCAGTTCGAGTGAAATTCTTTTTCAGAATTTTGTATCGAGAACCTTCACCTATGAGACTTCTCGATACAAATTTTTCGTACCTCAAAATTCACTCGAAGTGACGTTGTATTAAAAATTGTATTTAGGTTTTAAATTAAAAACCTTCTAGAACAATTTTACCTTTTGCTTTTCCTGTTTCCAAGAAGGCATGTGCTTTACGCAAGTTTTCGGCGTTGATAGTACCGAAATTCTCACCTAAGGTTGTTTTAATAGTTCCGTTGTCAATCAAAGTGGCTACTTCGTTCAAGATATTGTGTTGACCAATCATGTCTTCGGTTTGAAACATCGAACGCGTAAACATAAATTCCCAGTGCGTAGAAACCGATTTCGCTTTGAAAGGTATGATGTTGAACGATTTTGGATCATCAATAAAACCAAATTTCCCTTGTGGTTTGATCACTTTTACAATCTCTTCAGCATGTTGTTCGGTAGCATTTAAGCTTACAATATAATCTGGAGCGGCAAGCTTGTATTTTTCGAATTCTTCGCTCAATTTATTTTGGTGGTTGATTACAGTATCTGCACCCAATTCTTTCAACCAGTCCGTAGTTTCTTCGCGTGAAGCGGTTCCGATAATTTTTAGTTTAGTCAATTTTTTAGCTAATTGAACCAAAATAGATCCCACACCACCAGCAGCACCAATAACCAAGATGGATTTGCTAGCATCGTCTTTAGCCACTTCTAATCGGTCAAACAACATTTCGTAAGCGGTAAGAGAGGTCAATGGCAAAGCAGCAGCTTCTGCATACGATAAACTTGATGGTTTTTTACCTACAATGCGCTCGTCTACCACTTGGTATTCGGCATAACTTCCTTGGCGTGTGATGTCACCTGCGTACATTACTTCGTCTCCAACTTGGAACAAAGTCACGTTTTCGCCCACTTCTTTCACGATTCCGGTAGCATCCCAACCAATGATTTTCCAGTTGTCACCATCGGCAGGCATGTTGGCACGTACTTTATAATCAGCAGGATTTACGGAGATGGCTTTGATTTCGACAAGAATATCTCTTCCAGTTGCTTTAGGCGTTTCTACGGTTACGTCTTGTAGTGATTTTACATTATCTACAGGTAAATTTTCTTTATATCCAATTGCTTTCATAATTTTGCTTTTATTTTATTATACTATCATTTTTATAGTGACAAAAGTAAGTATAGTAATTGAAACTCACAAGAACGGTCATAAAGTATAGTAGGTAATCTTTTATTTAAGTAGTTGTATTTTAGGTAATTATAAATTTAATTTTTACTATAAAAAGTATAGTTAGATAATTAATTATAGTGGATAAACATTGCACATTATAAAAATGTTAAAGTGATAATTAGTATGCATATAGTTAATGGAGTAGAATACCCTTGTTGTAACTAGGCTTTAATGAGTCGAGTCATTTGTCTAAAATCTTTAAAAAGTAGTATAACATGACAATTCAGAATTTCAAACGAGATGATGTGCAGGTTTGTGCGGGGTAATGCTATAAAACAACAAACCCGATTGCGTTACACAATCGGGTTTGTTGTTTATATAAATTCCTTCGATTACTACAAATCGAAACCTAATTTCACTCCTAATTTATTAGCAATGATTTTGGTAATTCTTTGCTTTAATTCTGGTATTTTGATTCCTTCGATTACTGCATTTGAGAAAGCGTACATCAATAAGGCTTTGGCTTCTTTCTTAGGAATTCCACGTTGTTGCATGTAGAACAAAGCAGTTTCGTCTAACTGTCCAACAGTACAACCGTGAGAACATTTTACATCATCAGCAAAAATTTCCAATTGTGGTTTTGCGTTGATAGTCGCTTTATCACTCAATAGGATGTTATTACTTTTTTGGAAAGCGTTTGTTTTTTGCGCTTCCTTCTCAACATATACTTTTCCGTTGAAAACTCCTGTAGAGCGATCAGTGAAAATTCCTTTGTAGTCTTGAAAACTTTCACAGTTTGGTTGCGAATGGTTCACTAATGTATAGTGATCTACGTGCTGCTTTTCTCCAATGATTGTAATTCCGTTTAAGGTACTTGTCAAATTTTCGCCAAAGTGGTAAAAATTCAAGTTATTACGAGTCAAGTTACCACCGAAAGAGAAAGTATGTACATAAACATGGCTTTCTTTTTGTTGCGACACATAAGTGTTATCAATCAAATTGGCTTCACTAGCATCATTTTGGATTTTATAATAATCTACGATAGCACGTTTTTGAGCAAAAATCTCTGTAACTGAGTTAGTCAACACTGGATTTTCGTTCAAACTTTGGTGACGCTCGATGATTTGTACATGAGAGTTTTCACCAACAACAACCAAATTACGTGGTTGTACCATCAAAGCTGCTTCATTTCCTGTAGAGAAATACATGATTTCGATAGGTTTGGCCGCTACTTTGCTTTTTGGAATGTTGATATACGCTCCTTCATTTGCGAAAGCAGTATTTAGAGAAGTCAAACTCTCGTCTTTACTAGCGATTTGGTTGAAGTAGGTATCAATTACCATTTTGTATTTTGGTTTGTTCAATGCCGATGACATCAAGCAAACATCGATTCCGTCGTGAGTTGTAGAAGACAAATTCGAACTAAAAACACCATCAATAAATACTACTTTGTAAGTATCTACTTCGTGCAAGAAGTATTTTTTTACTTCTTTGAATTCAATTGCTGCTTCATTTTTTGGGAATACGGTAAAGTCATTTTTTAAGATGGCGTTCAACGAAGTGTATTTCCAAGACTCTTCTTTTTTGGTAGGGAACCCTTTATTTTCGAAGTTTTTTATAGCCGAAGTTCTTACGTCATGCAATTCACAATGCACATCGATTTTCTCTTCAAAAGCCATAAAAGACGATACTAATTTTTCTTTTAAATCCATTTTTGTTTAGTTATGGGTTATAAGTTATGAGTTATGAGTTTTGTAAACTGCTAACTGAAAACTGCTAACTAATTTTTAAGCTTCTTGCTCTGCTTTAATCCAATCATATCCTTTTTCTTCAAGCTCATGCGCTAAAGATGCGTCACCAGATTTTACAATTCTACCGTTTAATAAAACGTGAACGTAATCTGGAATGATATAATCTAATAATCTTTGGTAGTGTGTAATTACGATTACCGCGTTTTTGTCACTTTTTAGCTTGTTTACGCCATTTGCAACGATACGTAAAGCATCGATATCCAAACCTGAATCGGTTTCATCAAGGATAGCCAATTTTGGCTCTAACATTGCCATTTGAAAAATCTCGTTACGTTTTTTCTCTCCACCAGAAAATCCTTCGTTCAAAGAACGAGAAAGAAACTTACGGTCGATTTCCAATAATTCTGATTTCTCACGAATTAATTTCAACATATCGCTAGCTGCCATTTCCTCTTCTCCTTTAGCTTTGCGAGATTCGTTTATAGCGGCTCTCATAAAGTTAGTTACAGAAACACCTGGAATTTCAACTGGATATTGAAAAGAAAGAAAAACGCCTTTGTGCGCTCTTTCTTCTGGAGCAAAATCAGCTAAGTCTTCGCCGTCCAATACTACTTCTCCTTCGGTAACTTCATAAGTATCATTACCAGCAATTACTGCCGAAAGGGTACTTTTCCCAGAACCATTTGGTCCCATGATAGCATGAACTTCTCCTGCTTTAACTTCTATATTGATTCCTCTTAGAATTTCTTTATCCCCAATTGAGGCGTGTAGATTTTTTATACTTAACATTAGTGTGTTTTTATTATTCGTAATGACCTTTTAATGATATAATACTCAAAATATTTACTTTATATTCATCTATAATTTCGTAAATAATCCGATGTTCTTGATTTATTCTCCTTGACCAATAACCCGACAAATTATGTTTTAAAAGTTCTGGTTTACCAATCCCTTCAAAAGGATGTAATTGTATATCTTCAATTAGAGAATATATTTTATTCAATACCTGTTTATTTCCCGATTTTATCCAAAAATTTAAATCTGCTTTGGCTTTAGTTGAAAAATCTATTTGCATAATTCTTTCAATTCTTCCATTGTCATTCTAATTCCCTTTCCTTCTCTAACTTCTTTTGCAGCTTCCAAAATTTCTTTCACAAATTCAGGATTATAGGGCTTTTGCTTCGCCAGTTCGCTTTCGATAGGGTCAATTTTTTCAACAATTTCAAATCCAAGTGATTTTGCCAATGACTTTAGCACTGGAAAATCTTTTTTCTTAACATTTTTTAAAATTATATCCATAACTAATTAGATTTAAACCAATTATTACCCCACAGAACCTTCTAATGAAATTTCCAATAATTTCTGCGCTTCCACAGCAAATTCCATTGGTAATTTATTTAAAACTTCTTTACTAAAACCGTTTACGATTAAGGCAATGGCTTTTTCAGTTGGAATTCCACGTTGGTTGCAATAGAAAACTTGGTCTTCACCAATTTTACTAGTGGTTGCTTCGTGCTCTATTTTGGCTGTTGGATTTTTACTTTCGATATAAGGAAAAGTATGTGCTCCACAGTTGTTCCCCATCAATAATGAATCACATTGTGAAAAGTTACGAGCATTATCTGCATTTGGTGAAATTCGAACCAAACCTCTATAACTGTTTTGTGATTTTCCTGCCGAGATACCTTTCGAAATAATAGTTGACTTGGTATTTTTACCCAAGTGCATCATTTTTGTTCCTGTATCTGCTTGTTGGAAATTATTAGTTACTGCTATCGAATAAAATTCTCCTACTGAATTGTCTCCTTTTAAGATTACAGATGGATATTTCCAAGTTACTGCAGAACCAGTTTCTACTTGTGTCCATGAGATTTTTGCGTTTTTCTCACAAATTCCTCTTTTGGTTACAAAATTGTAAACGCCACCTTTACCCTCTTTGTTTCCAGGAAACCAGTTTTGAACGGTAGAATATTTAATCTCTGCATCATCAAGTGCGATAAGTTCAACAACTGCTGCGTGCAATTGATTTTCATCACGGCTTGGTGCAGTACAACCTTCTAGGTAAGATACATAACTTCCAGCATCTGCTACTAGCAATGTTCTTTCGAATTGTCCTGTTCCTGCTTGATTGATACGGAAGTAAGTCGAAAGTTCCATAGGACACTTCACGCCTTTTGGAATATAACAGAAAGACCCATCAGAGAAAACTGCTGAGTTCAATGCTGCGTAAAAGTTATCTCTTTGCGGAACTACAGTTCCTAAATATTTACGAACCAATTCTGGATGCTCTTTGATAGCCTCAGAAATACTCATGAATATAATTCCTTTTTCTCCTAATGTTTTCTTGAATGTCGTTGCTACCGATACTGAATCGACAACGATATCCATCGCCACATTATTCATCATTTTTTGCTCATCGACAGAGATACCCAACTTTTTGTACATTTCCAAAAGTTCAGGATCTACATCGTCAAGTGTTTTATTTGGATCTACCGCTTTTGGTGCCGAATAATACGAGATCGCTTGAAAGTCTGGTTTAGTATAATGAACGTTTGCCCATTCCGGCTCCGTCATTTCTTCCCAAGCTCTAAAGGCTTCGATTCTCCAATCCGTCATCCATTGAGGCTCTCCTTTTTTATGTGAAATAGCACGAACGATATCTTCATTTAGTCCAATAGGAAAAGTCTCCGATTCCAATTCGGTATAAAATCCGTACTCGTACTCTTTGTTTTCTAATTCGACTTTTAAGTCGTCTTCAGTGTATTTTGACATTTCTAATTTATAGATTTAAAGATCTAAGAATTGTAAAATTCCCGTTGATCTTAAATTATTTTTTAATTTTCTAATTTGAAATCAGATAGTTTTAAAGCGAAAAACTCTCTCCACATCCACAAGTTCTAGTGGCATTAGGATTGTTAAAAACAAAACCTTTACCATTCAAACCTCCTGAAAATTCCAAAACCGTCCCCGCCAAATACAAGAATGATTTTTTCTCTACAGCGATAGTGATTTCATTATCTACAAAAACTTTATCGTCGTCTCCTTTTTTATCGTCAAATTTTAAATCATAAGACAATCCTGAACAGCCACCGCTTTTTACACCTACTCTTACATAGTCTTTGGCAGCATCAAAACCATCGTCTTTCATTAAGTCGATAATTTTCTTTTTGGCTTCTTCTGAAACTTTTATCATTTGCTACATTTTTAAGAACCAACTCACAGTAATTTACCGCTATATTGATTTTGTCTAAATTAACTGCAAAGATAGTGTATAAAAACCTTTTCGCATAATAGATAACATTTTTATAACTAATGAACGAATAGAATTTATTTATCGAATTTTACTAAATTGCCGTTATTCTTCTATTTTGAAGAGTCAAATACGTCTATTTTACTATTTTTAAAATCAAAAAAATGAAACTCTACTCTATAGAAACAGGAAATTTCAAACTCGATGGTGGTGCTATGTTTGGCGTTGTACCTAAAGTTATTTGGAACAAAACGAATCCTGCAGACGCCAATAATCTCATTGATTTAGCTGCTCGTTGTTTATTAATCGAAGAGGGGAATCGCTTGATTTTAATCGACACCGGAATGGGCGACAAACAATCGGATAAGTTTTTTGGGTATTACTCACTTTGGGGCTCTCACACTATGGATAAATCCTTAGCAAAACAGGGTTTTCATAGAGATGATATTACCGATGTTTTTTTGACGCATTTGCATTTTGACCATTGTGGCGGTGCAGTGCAATGGAATAAAGACAAAACAAGTTATGAACCCGCCTTTAAAAACGCTAAATTCTGGACCAATGAAGACCATTGGAACTGGGCAATAAAACCCAATCCAAGAGAGAAAGCTTCGTTTTTATCCGAAAATATTTTGCCCATGCAAGAAAGCGGTCAATTGAATTTTATATCTAAACCTGACGGTGATTTTGGATTTTCGGCAGAAATGAATTTCTCTGTTTTTTATGCCGATGGACATACCGATAAACAAATGATTCCGATGATCAATTACAATGGAAAAACAATTTGCTTTATGGCCGATTTACTCCCAACCGCAGGACACATTCCAATTCCGTATGTGATGGGTTACGACACCAGACCACTACTGACCATGCCCGAGAAAACCAAATTTCTTGACGAAGCAGCAACCAATAATTACTTTCTATTTCTAGAACACGATGCTCATAACGAAATCATCGCGGTGCAGCATACTGAAAAAGGGGTCAGACTAGACCAAATATTTCAATCTGATGAAATCCTAAGATAGTGTTAACCCTATGTTTGGTTTAAAAAAAATCAGTACTTTCGAAAACTATTTAAACTTTAATAATATCTCAATGAATAGCTTCAAACCTTTCTATATTTCCGCATTTACTATTTTGGTGCTAAGTAGCTGTGGCACACAAAAACAAGCTTTTAATTTCAGCAAGTTTACACCTATAACTGCGCCACATAATGTCACTAAAAAAGCTGCATTAAAAGACATGGATCTGAAACGTTGGAGCCATCTTGATATTCAAAAAGATACCGTTCCTGGAATGAGTGTTGACAGAACTTATGCTGAATTAATAAAAAACAAAATCGGCGAAAAAGTAATTGTTGGAATCATTGATTCTGGTGGAGACATTGAACACGAAGATTTAAAATCGGTAATTTGGACGAATGTCAAAGAAATCCCCGGAAACGGAATAGACGATGATAAAAACGGTTTTATTGATGACATTCACGGTTGGAATTTTCTAGGAGACATTGTCAAAGAGCACCTTGAATATGAAAGAATCGTAAACGA